>QZKH01000002.1:300000-408832 GCA_003598025.1 Candidatus Omnitrophota bacterium | reverse complement strand
TCACCGCCACTACAATTTCGCCGAGTCTCTCGTTGAGACAGCGCTCAGGTTGTTACACCATTCGTGCGCGTGGGAACTTACCCCACAAGGAATTTCGCTCATCATTGTCCAGAATTTTCATCCTGGGATGGACTCTCTCTTAAATCTGGCATTGTTCTCGGTTGGCATCTATTCATATCTGATGCAATCCTAGAGATCTCACAAAAACCTTCTTTTGTAAGATGCTCTCCTCTTAGCATCATCAAAACAACTTTCCTGAACTTTATATACTCTAATGATTTTTTAGAGCGTAGTGGATTTTTATCGAAAAACGGGATTATAATTCTGGAGAGATTTTCAAGCTTCCTCACCCTCCAGCAGAATCTATCACCGTGATTCCTCCTTACTACACCACAGTTCATTGTTGAACGCAATTCATACAACAGATCAATATCGCGTTTATGTTGAACTACGGTTAGTTCAGGCAAAATCTGGAAACCGGATTTCAAATCCTCATGTTTGCTAATTCCAACATGAAAACATCCTTCTCCATCGATAAAACCTACTATCCATTCAGATGTCAACCTCGAAACTCTGCCGGGATCTCCAACGTTTGGTCTCTGAGGGGTCATGTGTTACTCCTTTCTGACTTCCCTGCGGATTGTCCCCGTGAATACTGCATTTTTACTGCTCCAGCCAAAAAGCTAAGCTAGTATCAGTATTTTTTGAGGATATCCCCGCATATAGTTGGTAATTATTCTCCGATAAACGGAGCAGGCTAGCGTTTACGTTAACCTTAGGACTGTTATAGTTACAGCCGCCGTTTACTGGGGCTTCGGATCAGGGCTTCGCTAATCTTACGACCGGCTAACCCCTCTTCTTAACCTTCCAGCACCGGGCAGGTGTCACACCCTATACTTCCTCTTTCGAGTTTGCAGAGTGCTGTGTTTTTGCTAAACAGTCACCCGAGCCACTTTACTGTGACCCCTTCACTTTCATGAAGAGGCACCTCTTATTGCGAACGTACGAGGCTATTTTGCCGAGTTCCTTAACGAGAGTTCTCTCGAGCGCCTTACCATATTCTGGAGGTCTACCTGTGTCGGATTACGGTACGGTCAGTTATACGACTTCTATTTGTGCTTTTCTTGGCAGCATGTTGTAAAACACTTCCCCCGCGGAAACCTTGGGGTCCCATCTCCTGATTACTCAGGGGATAACGCAGACATCCAACACTGCGCCGCACTAAACACACCTCGCGTCACACAAACAGTAATAACGCCATAAAACTGGTATCCGAATATTAACGGATTGTCCATCACCTACGCCATACGGCCTCGGCTTAGGCCCGACTAACCCTGGGCGGATTAACCTTCCCCAGGAAACCTTGGACTTTCGGCGTGTCTGTTTCTCGCAGACATTTTCGCTACTTATACCGACATAATCTCTAGTCCAACGTCCATCACTCCTTACGGTATGACTTCACTCGTTGGACTATGCTCCCCTACCGCTTTGCCGCTTGCGCGGCAAAACCCTTAGCTTCGGTAATAGGCTTAAGCCCCGATTATTTTCGGCGCGAGGTCGCTCGACCAGTGAGCTGTTACGCACTCTTTAAATGATGGCTGCCTCTGAGCCAACATCCTGGTTGTTTTAGCGAGCTCACATCCTTTACCACTTAGCCTATCTTTAGGGACCTTAGCTGAAGGTCTGGGCTGATACCCTTTAGACGATGGAGCTTAGCCCCCAACGTCTTACTCCCAAGATAAAAATAATGGTATTCGAAGTTTGGTTGGGTCCAGCAGTCTGGTAAGACCCTGTAACCCATTCAGTACTCTACCCCCATTATTCAATTCTTGAGGCTATCCCTAGAAATATTTCGGGGAGAACCAGCAATTTCTGAGTTTGTTTAGTCTTTCGCTCCAACCCACAGCTCATCCCACAATTTTTCAACATTGACGGGTTCGAGCCTCCACTCTCCTTTCGGAAAGCTTCACTCTGGCCATGGGTAGATCACTCAGTTTCGGGTCTACTATACGATACTAATCGCCCTATTAGGACTCGCTTTCGCTACGCTTGCAGCGCTGAACGCCTTAAGCTCGCATCGCACAGTAACTCGTCGGTCCATTATGCAAAAGGTACGCAGTCAGGCATTTCCTCAGCCGAAGCCGAGGACATAGCCCTCCTACCGCTTGTAGGTTTATGATTTCAGGTTCTATTTCACTCCCCTCACCGGGGTTCTTTTCAACTTTCCCTCACGGTACTTGTGCACTATCGGTTTAGATGTAGTTTTTAGCCTTAGACCGTGGTCGGCCCAGATTCCTACAGGATTTCCCGTGTCCCGTAGTACTTGGGATACCTTTAGGGTGCTTCAGAATTTAATATACGAGGCTTTCACTCTCTATGGCGTATCTTTCCAGATACTTCTACTATCCATCCACAATCCCACATTAAGGTCCCACAACCCTGATCTTCCTTGCGGAAAATCAGTTTAGGCTGTTCCCTCTTCGCTCGCCGCTACTAGGGGAATCTCTGTGATTTCTCTTCCTCAGGTTACTTAGATGTTTCAATTCGCCTGGTATAGCTTCCCTTTCACTATGTATTCATAAAAGGGATACCGCAGTATAACCCGCGGCAGGTTGCCCCATTCGGAATCCCCCGGATCAAAGCATGTTTGCTACTCCCCGAGGAATATCGGTGCTTACCCCGTCCTTCATCGCCTCATCTAACCAAGTCATCCGTGCATAAACCCTTTGTAGCTTGACCAATAAATCGAGATTCTCTTGGTTTAATTGTCCCGACGACCTCACTTTCGTTCGGTGTCGGGATCCCGACTTCACGTTAGTGAATGTCGGGATAGTTTCTACCTTCAAGATCTTCAAAAAGACCTTGTTACTTGAATAAAGTTGTCAAAGAACATCATTCGCATAATAATTACGCGAAACTAATCTACTCTATGTTACTTGAATTTTTCTCTTCTACCTGGTAGCCTCCGACATAAGATGTTGGAACACCTGCTTCATCATAAATAACTCTATTCTCAGGCATAACATTAGTAAGATGCCCGGTCCTCAAGTTAATATACTGATTTCCTTTGTCAGTAAGAGTGTACTCTTTATCTTCTATCACTCCTGTAGGCCCAGATGAAACCATGTTAAAAAAGAACAAACCGGCAATAAGTATTAATATACCCACGAAAATAGTACTAGAGCTGCTGCCAACATCAAAACCGCACATGTAACTTATCAAAATTATGAATCCTACTAATAAGATTAAAATAATTAAAATAGTCACAGTACCTACCCGTCCTTTGTTTAACTAGGATCTGACTGGCGGCCTCATGCTTGTTCCGCTTCGTGGGATTTCGCACAGCAAGTGCGTACTTGCCAATCCGATATGGCAAGGTGCGCTATATGCGGCTACGCCGCATTTCTCGTGCTCAACAAAGCATATATTTTCAAAGCTTACGCTTATGCTTGTAAATTGTGGAGCAGACCAGGATCGAACTGGCGGCCTCATGCTTGCAAAGCACGCGCTCTCCCAACTGAGCTACTGCCCCTGATTAGTTAATTGTTGGTGGTCCTTAGTTCATAGAAAGCTATGAACCATGAACTAATAAATTGGGCCCAAGTGGATTCGAACCACTGACCCCAGTCTTATCAGGGCTGTGCTCTAACCAACTGAGCTATGGGCCCGAATTTAAGTGCTTAATGTGTATACCCGTTATTAAAACAGGTCTGGCTACTCATTATGAGAAGCAGGTGTAATGCCCTGATTCATTACACTTCCTTACACCTTACACAATAAATTAGAAGCCCTCCCTCTATTGATTAGCACGGGAGATGACTCCTGTATAAATATATTAAATAGCCAAGTACGTAACGCGATGCGTTACGATTTGAAGTTCACAGTTCATAGTTCACAGAAATCTGTGGACTGTGATCCGTGAACAGTCGACTAATTTTTTCGCTAAGCGAAAAAATTAGAAAGGAGGTGATCCAGCCGCACGTTCCCGTACGGCTACCTTGTTACGACTTAGCGCCAGTCACCGGTCTTACCTTCAGCCCCGATTGCTCGGAGATTTCAGGTACTACCAGCTCCCATCGCTTGACGGGCGGTGTGTACAAGGCCCGGGAACGTATTCACGGCGGCGTAGCTGATCCGCCATTACTAGCGATTCCGGCTTCATGGAGTCGAGTTGCAGACTCCAATCTGAACTGAGCCCACTTTTTTGCGATTAGCTCCCCCTCGCGGGTTGGCAACGCTTTGTAGTAGGCATTGTAACACGTGTGTAGCCCAGGGCATAAAGGCCGTACTGACTTGACGTCATCTCCACCTTCCTCCCGCTTATCGCGGGCAGTCTCCTTAGAGTGCTCCACAATTCCCCTTACGGAAAACTGCGGGTGGCAACTAAGAATGATGGTTGCGCTCGTTGCGGGACTTAACCCAACATCTCACGACACGAGCTGACGACAGCCATGCAACACCTGTACAGGCTCCTGACTTGACAAGTCGTTCCCCTTTCGGTTCACTACTTCCTGTATGTCAAGCCCTGGTGAGGTTCTTCGCGTAGCGTCGAATTGAACCACATGTTCCACCGCTTGTGCGGGCCCCCGTCAATTCCTTTGAGTTTTAGCCTTGCGGCCGTAGTCCCCAGGTGGAGCACTTAACGAGTTATCTTACGGCGCTGAAGAATTACCCCCAACACCTAGTGCTCATCGTTTACGGCTAGGACTACCAGGGTATCTAATCCTGTTTGCTCCCCTAGCTTTCGCAGCTTAGTGTCAGGACTAAACCAGAGAGCCGCTTTCGCCACTGGTGTTCCTCCCGATATCTACAGATTTCACCCTTACACCGGGAATTCCGCTCTCCTCTTTTAGCCTCAAGCTATACAGTTTTGAAGGCAGTTCTTTGGTTAAGCCAAAGGATTTCACCCCCAACTTGTATAGCCACCTACCTGCCCTTTACACCCAATGAATCCGAGTAACGCTTGCCACCTCCGTATTACCGCGGCTGCTGGCACGGAGTTAGCCGTGGCTTCTTCTCTAGGTACCGTCAGCTCTTTGATGTATTAGATCAAAGAATTTCTTCCCCATCGAAAGAGGTTTACGATCCGAAAACCTTCATCCCTCACGCGGCGTCGCATAGTCAGGCTTTCGCCCATTGCTAAAGATCCTCGACTGCAGCCTCCCGTAGGAGTTGGGGCAGTGTCTCAGTCCCCATGTGGCTGACCACCCTCTCAGGCCAGCTACCCGTCTTAGCCTTGGTAGGCCATTACCCTACCAACTAGCTGATAGGACGCAAGCTCATCTCCAAATGATAGCCCTTGCGGGCCACCTTTACCGAATCCCCCTTATGGAGGACAGGCACATCGTGTATTACCCTTACTTTCGCAAGGCTATTCACGACTTAGAGGTAGATTACTTACGCGTTACTCACCAGTTTGCCGCTATATCCTTTTTTCTCGGTTCATCTGCCTTGCGGCTTCAAAACTTCAAAAAAAGGTATCGCTCGACTTGCATGCCTAATCCACGCCGCCAGCGTTCACTCTGAGCCAGGATCAAACTCTCCGAAAAAAATAGAATAGTTTGTATAATGGCTCTTAATTCTCTTTATTGATTTGTACCTCGCACTTACTTGGCTATTTAAATTTAGAAAGAACGATTATTTGCGTCTCTGATGACACCTGGCTTTAAAGGACAAGCCAGTGTTGCGTCTCTGATGACACCTGGCTTTAAAGGACAAGCCAGTGTTGCGTCTCTACGCAAAATAAAAACGCTCCGACGATTTGTCGGAGCGCTAAATTTACTTAAAGCTCCAAAAAGCCGGTTTCTGTTATTTAACTAAATTTTCAATGTCTCTATAATTGTCTTTCACGGTCTCAATTGCCCCTTTTTACAAGGGGACACATAATATACATAATTATATTATTATTGTCAAGTATTTTTTTTCTATTTTTTTTATACTTTTATTAGCTCAAAAGTATATATATTGCAGTGAATTAGCTACCTGGCGACTAATTCCGTAATTTTGAAGATAGGCAAGAACAATGCGACTACGATGCCGCCAATGATCACACCCAAAAAAGCAATAACTAAGGGCTCGATCAAGCTTGTAAGAGCAGATACTGCAGCATCAACCTGTTCATCGTAAAAATCCGCTATCTTACTAAGCATTAACTCGAGCTTACCGGTCTGCTCACCGACCCCTATCATCCTGGTGACCATAGGAGGAAAAACCTTGCTTCTTGATAAAGGCATGGCGATAGGTTCACCGTCGCGTACTGATTTGCGGCAATTGCTTATTGTTTCTTCCACTATCTTATTGCCGGATGTCTTAGCCACAATATCAAGTGCATTTAGAATACTCACGCCACTCTTAACAAGGGTAGAAAAAGTCCTGGAGAATTTTGCCAGGGCAACTTTGCGGAATAAAGGACCAAGTATAAAAACCTTCAATTTAAAAGCATCAAAATTATACCTTCCCCTTTCAGTGCTGATATATTTCTTAAACAAGAACCCTGATATACCAATTGCTATCACAACAAAAACAAAATAACTCCTTAGTATGTCGCTGACAGAAATCAGTATCTGCGTCGGTAAAGGCAGATTGCCCCCAAGCATTTCGAAGATCCCCTTAAAGGTAGGCACAACCTTAATTAATAATACCGAGGTAATAATTATAGCCATGCTAACTACTACTGCCGGATATACCAGACTTGAACGGATCTTTCTGTTTAAAGCGGTAGTCTTCTCCATGTAAGTTGCCAGCCTATCCAATACCTCATCAAGCATACCTGAAGCCTCCCCTGCTTTGGCCATATTTATAAACAGCTCAGAAAATATTGTGGGGTGCTTAGCCAGGGCATCGCAGAAGCTGGTGCCTGACTCAATATCCTGCTTTACATTCAGTATTACATTTTTCAAGGCAGATGACTCGATCTGCTCCCCAAGGATACCCAGTGACTGCACTAAAGGGATACCTGCGTCTATCATTGTAGCAAGCTGCCGGGAAAATATAACCAGGTCATCAAGTTTGGCCCTGCCGCCTGTTTTCTTTTTGCCTATAGCCTTATTCTTTGTCAGTTTAACCGAAACGACTATGAGCTCTTTTTTATGCAGGATTTCTATTACCTCAGCTTCACTTCCTGCTTCGGCTATACCGGAGACGCTGCCGCCGCTTTTATTCTTGGCTACATACTGATAGCTGTTCATAAAACCTCCTGCTCGGTTAAAATTTATCAACTATTTTTAAGAATGCCTCTACTACTTTGGGGTCAAACTGAGACCCATTATTGTTTTTTATCTCTTCAATTGCCTGCTGCTTGGTCAACGGCTCCTTCCTGTAAGAACGCGAAGAAGTCATCGCCTCAAAAGCATCTGCAAGATTTAATATCCTGGCTCCGAGCATTATCTCTTCGTTTTTAAGCCCCAAAGGGTAGCCTTTCCCGTCAAATCTCTCATGGTGCTGTCTTACCAGGTCAATTATCCCGTCTAGAAATGTCAACGGCTCCAATATCTGGGCGCCGGTCAGCGGATGTTTCCTCACCTGTTTCCACTCCTCATCGGTAAGGCTCGACGGTTTTGACAAAATATTGTCCTCGATACCGATCTTGCCCAAATCATGTAATTCACAGGCATCTCTTATCTGCTCTATTTCATGGACAGATAACTTCATCTCTTCAGCAATAGCGACCGCGTATCTTGCCACATTCTCAGAATGGCTATGAGTATAATGGTCCCTTGCATCAATTGCATGAGCCAAAACTTTTATAGTATGCATGTAAGTAGAACGCAGGTTTTCATAAAGTTTAGTAAGATTCTTTGTGGACTCTTCTATTCTTTTAGCCAATACGATATTCTGCTTCTGCAGGGTCTGATTATGCTCTTTAAGACTCTGAATCAATTTATTGTGCGACTGGGTCATGCTGTAAAGTTCAAAACCCTTCTTAGCCAGAAAAAATATCCTTTCCAAATTAGCATAATCATCTATAAATTCATAAACCCCATTTTCAATCAATTCTTTAGTTATTGAAGAGCTGTTTTTCTTATCTGTGACGCACATAATAATGGTATCCTGGTCTATGGCTTTAAGTTTCCTTATAAAGGCTTTATCATCCTCATCCCTACCATGAAGTTTTACTATTACAATACCGAATTTTCTCTCTTTTAAGGCAAAGGCCCCTGCCTCATAGCTGAATTCGATCTGGACCGAACAGCCCATAGCGCTGCTAATCTTTTCCTTAAGATACCTGGCCATAAATTCTTCATCGCTGATTAAAAGAATGTTTCCCGAATACTCCATTATTATTACTCCTCCGTAGTTACCCTTATGGCTTCCTCTAAAGTAACAATCCCCTGTTGAACTTTGATAAAAGCATCGTCTCTAAGCGTCATCATACCGCATTTATCTATCGCGTATGCCTTAATGGCATCCAGAGATTCTTTCTTTATTATCATTTCACGCATTATATCATCAATCAGGATAGTTTCCAATATCGCAATTCTTCCATAATAACCGGTGTTGCTGCAAAACTTACATCCCTGCTCTCCATAAAAAACTGTATTTGCATACTTAAACCCGACCTCTTTTAGAAAATCATCGGGTATACTTACCGGTTTCTTGCACTTGGGGCAAAGCTTTCTGCATAATCTCTGGGCACATAGCATGACAAGGCTTGATGCAACAAGAAACGGCTCTACACCCATATCAATCAAACGGGTAATACTTGATATTGCATCATTGGTATGTAAGGTTGAAAACAAAAGCTGCCCGGTCAACGCTGCTTTTATCGCGATATCTGCTGTTTCTGAATCCCTGATCTCTCCTATCAGAATAACATCCGGGCTCTGTCTTAATATAGAACGCAGGCCCGAGGCAAAATCAAGCCCGATCTCAGGCTTAACCTGCAGCTGAGTTATACCTTCTATCTGGTATTCTACAGGATCTTCAATAGTAATGATATTCCTCACAGGTGTATTCAACTGGTTAAGGACAGAATAAAGCGTGGTAGATTTTCCTGAACCAGTAGGCCCTGTTACAAGGATCATGCCAAAAGGCTTAGAGACCGCTTCTTTAAATATCCTCAAAGGCTCTTCGGAAAACCCAAGTTGGTCCAGGCCTATTGAAAGGTTGCCTTTATCCAGAAGCCTTAACACAAATTTCTGGCCAAATGTCGTTGGTAATGCAGAAACCCTGAAATCAACCTCTTTATTCTCAAACCTGACTTTAAACCTGCCATCCTGCGGCAGCCTGTTTTCAGTTATATCAAGGTTGGAGATAATTTTTAAACGCGCCAGTACCGCGTTCTGGTTTATCTTTGGTATTTTAAATATATCATGTAAAGCTCCGTCTATCCTGTATCTTATACGCAGGCAATCCTCTTCCGGCTCTATATGTATGTCTGAAGCCCTCTTTTTCAGGGCTTGAGTAAGCATCAGGTCTACCAATTGCACTATAGGCGGCTTTTCGCTGTCCTGGATTACTGCACTCAGCTCTATTTCTTCCTGCTTTAACAGTTCCACATCTTTTTCTTTCTTAGCCGCACCCATCTGGCCGAGGCTTGATTCTTCCAATATCTGCTGCATATTCTGAGTCTCCAGCCTATATTGTGATTCGATGGCCCTGGTTATCTCTTCATTAGAACTCAACACCGTATCAATACTGCAGCCAGTCAATATCCTTAAATCGTCGAGAGCGAATATATTCAACGGATCAGACATAGCAACAGTCAGCGTATTGCCTATTCTGGACAACGGGATAACATTATATTGCCTCGCCATACGCTCAGGTATTAACTTAACAATATTCTGGTCAAATTTATATTTAGTAAGGTGCAGAGTTGGAATATAAAGCTGCTCAGATAAAAGAGAAAGCAGGCCCTCTTCGGTAATAAGCCCCTCATCGATAAGTACGCGCCTTAATGGGACCTGCCTGTTTTTTTGCACGTTTAAGGCCTTCTCAAGCTGGTCTTTGGATATCTTTTTGCTCTTCAATAAAATTTCTATAATGTTTTCTTTTAATGTCTGCATTCTATTTGTCCTCGTCGGGAGCAGTCACCCTAAGCACTTCTTCTAAAGTAGTCAGGCCGTTTAAAACTGCGATCATACCATCCTCGCGCAAGGTAATCATACCCTCAAGGCGAGCCTGTTTCTTGATTATATGCTCCTGTGCCCTCTTAAGCACCAAATCCCTTACTGCCGGCGTTAAGATAAGCATCTCGGCTATGCCGATTCTTCCGCGGTATCCCAGGTTAAAACAATGGGAACAACCCTTGCCTTTGTAAATCTTAGGTTTGGATGTTTTATTCAAAATAGGTTCGCTCTGCCTGATCTTAGCTAAATCGATGCCTTCGCATTCATTAAGTGAATTTTCATACAGAGATACCAGGTCCGTATAATTAATCTTCAGGGTCTTAAGCACATCTTCACTTATATGCTGTTCTTCCTTGCAATATGGGCAAATCTTGCGCACAAGCCTCTGGGCAATTACACAGATTAAAGAAGAGTTAATCAAATATGGTTCTACTCCCATATTAATAAGGCGCGCTACCGCTCCGCTTGCAGTAGTTGTATGCAGCGTTGAAGTCACAAGATGCCCAGTAAGAGCGCTCTTTATAGCAATATCAACGGTTTCAAAATCCCGGATTTCGCCGATCATTATTACGTTCGGGTCCTGCCTAAGTATTGATCTAAGAGCTCCTGCAAATGTCAAACCAATTTCAGGCCTTATTGTTACCTGGTTTATCCCCTCGATTTGAAACTCAACCGGGTCTTCGACGGTAATGATATTCTTTTCAGGGCTGTCTACTAATTTAAGAACGGAATAAAGAGTCGTAGTCTTACCGGACCCGGTAGGCCCTGTTACCAGGATCATACCATGAGGCTGCCTGGCGAGCTTGCCGACCTTATAAACTACCACCTTATTAAAACCAAGTTTATCAATATCTAATGTCGCCTGTGATTTATCTAATATTCTTATTGCTGCCTTTTCGCCAAAACTGGATGGAAGTATCGAAATCCTGAAATCGATTTCCCTGCCAAACATTTTTACTTTGAATCGCCCGTCTTGAGGAAGCCTGTGTTCAGCCACATCCAGGTCAGACATAACTTTTATACGTGAAATGATTGAAGCATGCATGCTTCGGGGAGGCGCCTGCTCTTCCTGCAAAATACCGTCTATTCTAAAACGAATACGCATCTTTTTATCCAAGGGCTCAACAAGGATATCCGATGCTTTTTTCTTAACCCCCTGTTCTAATATCATATAGGTGATCTTTATGACCGGGGTCTGGCGGCTTATTTTATTCAGCTCCTGGTCACTCAAAATTACCTGCTGCTCTTCCTTCACCAGCTCTATCGGAGCAACAGCCATTTCTTTGACCAAATCATCGATTACACCTCCCGTAGAATCCGGGAAGGCGGCCTCAACTGTCTGGTTTATATCTTGCAAAGATGATATTATTGGATTTATTTTGTATCCTGTCAAAGAGCCCACATGGTCTATGGCAAAAATATTAAGCGGGTCTGCCATAGCCAATGTTATTGTGTCGCCCATTTTGGATACAGGTATTATTTGATAATGCTTTGCTATACTGGCTGGAATGATCTTTGCTATTGCCGGATCGATCCTGAATCTTTTAAGGTCTATAAGAGGGAACCCCAAGCCTTCACTGAGAGCCGAAATGAGATCGCTTTCTTTTATAAAATGGAGTTCTACTATAATATCGCTAAGTTTACCCCCCTTTGTTTTCTGGAGCTCTAATGCCTGGTCCAGTTGTTCGGGAGTCAGTAATTTATTGTTTATAAGGATTTCGGTAAGTCTTTCTTTAAGCGATATCATCTTTTAAAAAAGAAAGCGCAAAGTCGAACTTGCCAGTAAAAACTAAGCTATAATTGGTTTCATGCTCCGCTTTTACCCTTTGCGCCCTAAAGTGAATCAAGGTTAATGGAATTATTCTTTGTCTTTATAGTGCTTCTCAATTGCGTTCTTTATATCCGTAGATGTCGAAACAAAAGTCTGGATATTGCATCCAGTTAATAACTCTACGTCCTCAATAGCCTGGACGTTTAAGGGATTTGACATAGCCAATGTGAGGTTATTGCCTATTTTATCTATAGGGATCAATAAATACTGCCTTGCAACCCTGCCGGGGATGATTTCTGCTACCTCAAGGCTGATCTCATAATTACTCAGCGGTAAATAAGGGAAACCGTACTGCGCTGTGAGGGCCTGTGCGATATCTTCTTCTTTAGCATAGCCCATCTCAACAAGAATCTCGCCTATTAAACCACCTTTTTCTTTTTGGTAAGCCAGTGCCCTGTCAAGCTGGTTCTGGTTGATAATGTTTCTTTCCAGTAATAACTCGCCTAAATGTTTATTGATTATTCGTTTTATTGCCATATTAATTCTTGTCGGTAGCTAAGATCCGGTTCTTGCCTTTCTTTTTTGCTAATTCTAAATAATCTTTTGCCTTGGAGATCAGCTCTCCGGTCTCTATACCATCCAGAGGGTTCTCGCTTACTCCCCCGCTTACCGTGAGTCTTTTATTTACGTCGCTATCTTCTCCGAAGCTGAACTCAATCTTCCTGCGTATGTCTTCGGCTATATCCTGAGACTGTCTTTTATTCTTTTCAGGCAAGACCATCGCAAAGCAATTATCTCCGAACCTTGCCACCCTGTCTACTTCGGACGCTGAATCCTTGATCAGATTGGCTATTTTCTTTAATGCGGATTCTGCCTGCAAGAGCCCGAAATTATCATGGAAATTCTTAAAGTTATCTACATCCATAAGGACAAACGAACAAGGCCTCTGATACACAATCGCCCTTTTTATCTCTTCCTGGAGGCGGTTACGTATATAGCTTTCGTTATACAAACCGGTAAGAGCATCTTTTATTTCAAGCTTCTCTACCCTGTGAACAAGGATATCGTTTTCTACAGCTATCGCTGTCTGTTTTGCAAAGATATCAAGTAATTCCATGTCATCTTTATTATAAAGAAAATCTTCCTTGTTATTGCCTATCGCCAGTATGCCCGTTACCCTGCCTCTTAAATATATCGGCAAGGCCAACGCATTCCTCAGTCCGAATTTACCGTCAAATTCTTCTATAAGGTGGGCAGGCAGGATATTATGTTTATCAATTATTAATGGTTTATTGGATTTAATAGATTTATTGAATACGCCGGATTCTCCAATCTGTATACCCATTAAACGCTGCGAGTTAGCGCCATCGACAATTTTCATAGAGAAACTGTCTTCTTTATCTTCCCTATACAACAGAAATGCCACTTCTGAATTAGCTAAAAGCCGCGATTTTTCAACAACGACCTTTAATATATCCTCCAACTTTGCACCCTGTGATATTAAAGAGCTTATCTGAAGAAGGCTTGACAGCACAAGCACTCGTCTCTGTATCTCAAGATTGATTTCAGTGGTTTTCTCTCCATAGTTCTTCAACTCATCCATGTTCAGGCGGATCCTCTGGGTAAGCTGATTTAAGGCTTCCCCCAGTTCTCCAACCTCATCTTCTTTTTCCAGGCTAATTCTTCGCGTGATATCCCCTGCCGCAATAAGTTTGGCATCGTTGCTGACCATAAGTACCCTGTCAAATATCTCCTTTATAACAATAAACCCTATAACGGAGATAAAAATACTTATTATCACCGAAAAAGCAACATCCATTTTGATTCCGGCCTGGGGCAATACATAATTTGATACCAGATAAAGACAGACTAATAAGGGCAAAACAGACATCAGGCTTACGGCTATCCTTAATTTATATTTAAGGCCGCGTGAATAATTAAAACCATTATTCTTACCCATTATATTATCCCCCTGTTTTTACTGCTTATATTATAATATTCAAAATAATTATATACTATAACCTGATATGTAGCAATAGTTTTGTTAACGCTTGCCTCTCGGCAAGCGTGGCTCAATGTTCATAGTTCGTAGTTCATAGTTAATAGAATTTATGCAAGCTCCATCAACTTTGAACCATCAACCATAAACCAGCCTATCTATTTCTTATAGCCCCTATCCCTGTTGAACAGTCTCAAGGCATTTAGTCAGCTCTGCTTTTAGCGATTCTTTGCCTGCACCTATATCCAGAAAATCCCAGGGAAGAATCTCATCAACATCCCTCTGCCTTACATAGATTTGAGGGTCTATGTTAGATTCTGCAAATGCCCGCATCCATATTTCAAAAGAAAAATTGCTTTTCCAGGCATCAAAGCGGGCCCCCAGGGAAAAAGCCTTATTAATCACTTGAGAGAGCCTCCTATCTCCGCGTGAAAAAACCGCTTCAATCAAACTCATATGCTTATCATGAAAATTTATTTTTATTTTTTTATTTTTAGATTTTTTCCTAAGATACTCCTGCTTCTGCGATATCGCATCCTGCGACTCCATTTTTAGCCACTGAAAAGATGTATGCGGTTTTGGTATAAGGTTATTGATACTTATATTTACCTGGGCAGCAGGCAAGTTATTCTTTTTGCGTAAAAAAGAAACTTCATTAGCCATGTCTACTATACTATCTAAATCATTATAGTCCTCTCCAGGTAATCCGATCATAAAATACAATTTTACATGATTATAACCGTTTTGGTAAGCTGCCTGAAGAGTATTAAAAAATTCCTTAGTGTCAAATCTCTTATCCATGGCATCCCTTAGCTTCTGGCTTCCGGCCTCAGGGGCAAAGGTCAGCCCGGATTTTTTTATAGTAGAGATGGTCGAGGCTAAGTTGCCGGAGACGTCGCGGGGTTTTATTGAAGGCATTGATAAACCCACACCCTTGTCTTTAAAAAAGGAAGTAAGCTTATCAAAAAGATGTTCTACCTGGGGATAATCGCTTACTGACAGGCCGGTAAGAGATATCTCTTCGTAACCAGTCGCCTTATATAGCTTATCAGCAAATTCAATAACGTTGTCTATCTTCCTGAATCTCAACGGAGAATACTGGCTGCTGGCCTGGCAGAACCTGCATTTATTCGGGCAGCCCCTCATAATCTCAATATTTATCCTGTCATGGACTATCTGCACGTAAGGAACAAGCCAATCTAAAGGATAGTATGCGCTATTTAGATCCTTAACAAATCTCTTGGCTATCCTTACAGGCACACCGGGACTATTAGGTTTGAAACTAGATACTCTGCCATCATGATCATATTCTACATCGTAGAGAGACGGGACATACACGCCTTCTATTGCTGAAAGCTGCACAAGCAGATCTCTTTTGCTGTTTATTTGATTTCTGCTGCCCTTTTTATAATCCCGGTAAACATTGATTATATCCCGGATAGCCTCTTCAGCCTCCCCAATAACAAAGAGATCAAAAAATTCATGCATAGGCTCAGGGTTCATTACACACGGGCCGCCTGCAATAACCAAAGGCATGCCGCTGTCCCTAAGGCTGGATAGAAGAGGAAGCCCTGAAAGTTCAAGCATATTCAATACATTTGTATAGCCAAGCTCATTCGATAAAGAAAAACCTACTATGTCAAACTCTTTCATTCTGCTTGCACTCTCAAGAGAAACTAATTCCAAGCCCTCCTGCCTCATGAAATGCTCAAGGTCAAGCCCAGGTGAAAAAAACCTTTCGCAGGACACATCATCAAGCGAATTCAATAATGAGTAAAGTATACGAATGCCTAAATTACTCATTCCAATCTCATATAAATCGGGAAAACATAGAGCGACTTTTATGCCGCTTCTTAGAAAATCCTTCTTTGGGATGTTCCATTCTCTGCCTATGTACTGGCCCGGTTTTTGTATTTTTAGAAGTATTTCTTCATTCATTTCTTAGAATACAGTCCTTGTCTTATCAATATTAATCAGTATGCCAAGTAAAATAAAAGTTATCAGAACAGAAGACCCTCCATAGCTCATCAACGGCAGAGGCAGCCCGACTACGGGTGCTAAGCCCAGTGTCATGGCGACATTGATAAAAATCTGAATAGCAATTATTGAAGATATCCCGAAAGCCAACAGCTTGCCGAAATAATCCCTTGTCCTTAGCCCTATGTTTATCCCTTCTTTTATCAGCAGGAAATAAAGCATGAATAAAATTAATGCTCCTAAAAATCCCCATTCTTCTGCAAAGGTAGCAAATATGAAGTCAGTATGGGATTCCGGTAAAAAGTGTAACTGGCTCTGCGTCCCCGAAAGCCATCCCTTACCGAACAAAGCGCCTGAGCCGATAGCAATCTTTGACTGTATTATAGTATAGCCTGCCCCAAGGGGGTCAATATTCGGGTTAATAAATACCATCAACCTGTCCCTTTGATAATCTCTCAAAAAATGCCAACCAACCGGCAGCAAGCATAGCACGGTTAAAACAAGTATACTTATATACCTCATCTTTACTCCAGATATAAACACGATTAAAATGAAGATAAAGAAAATCATGAGAGCACTCCCAAGGTCGGGTTGATCCATAATAATCAACATAGGAATAGCTATATAGATAAAAGGTATAATCAAGCCTTTTAATACCCCGAATTGCCTGGCTACTGATCTTACATCATCTACGGATTGCATACTGAAATACCTGGCAAGAAACAGGATTGAAACAAATTTTGCGAATTCTGACGGCTGAAAATTAAACCAGCCAAAACTTATCCATCTCTGCGCCCCTAAACGCGTTATGCCGGATAACGCAGCAAATATCAATAATCCCAAAGAGAAAAAATACATAAAATATGTCACGTCCCATAATTTTCTATAATTGAAGTTTGATACAAACACACAAGCCAACATCCCTATGCCTATCCAAAGTATCTGTCTTTTGGCAACATCTTCCCAGGGCTTAGCTTCCTTATTATAAGTACTGCTATATATTGCAGAAACTCCTATCAGAGAAATCATCAACGCAACTATAAGTATTAATAACCCCGAATTTCTCATATGAGTTAAATAAGCCCCTTCTCGCTCATCTCCTGAATAATCTGCTTTGCCACCAAACAGGAATAATATCCTGCGCTGCCGTTTTCCAAGAATACACAGATCACAAGCCTGGGTTTATTGGAAGGAAAATATCCGACAAACCAACCATGAGGCTGCTTGCCTGATACCTGTGCCGTACCGGTTTTACCAGACACAGGCAAGGTAAGAGAATCCAGGACATTTCCCGTACCGCTGGGGAGAGTTACCACTTCTCTTAAGCCTTTGTTTATGATATCCATCGTGCTTTTCTTCAGTTGTATCTTTATATTTTTTTTGTGCGTGGCAGAGATATCAATACCGTCAACGGATTTCACAACATAAGGATTTACCAGGTAACCTTTGTTAGCAAAAAAACACATGACCTTTGTCATCTGAATAGGAGTGGTCATTAAATCTCCCTGGCCGATCGCAAGATTCGCCGTATCTCCGTCAAACCAGCTCTTGAGTTGTGAAATTTTTTTCCAAATAGGGTCAGGAACGAATCCTGCTTCTTCGTAAGGAAGGTCTATGCCTGTCGGTTTTGACAGGCCTAATTTTACGGCATAATCATGTATGGCCTGTGCTCCAGTCAAAAGTCCGGTACGATAAAAAAATACATCACATGAATTAGCCAAACCCGATATAACATCTTGATTACCGTGGGTATTCCAGCATTTGAATTCTCTGTTGCCGATTCTTGTCTTACCGGTGCACACAAACGATGTGCCAGAATTTATTTTGCTGGTCTCAAGCGCTACAGCAGCTACGATAATTTTGAAAATAGACGCAGCCGGGTATTGGCCGCTTATTGCCCTGTTTATCATGGGGGCGTCAGAATCATTAAAAACATTCCTGAGGTATGAGTTTTCTTTTTTGATAAAATATGAAGGATTAAAATTCGGGCTGCTTGACATAGCTACAATCTCTCCGCTATAGGGATCCATAATTATTACGCATCCTTTGCGATTGCCTAACTTGTCTTCTACGATTTTTTGTATTTCCGAGTCTATCGTCAACTGTACATTCCTGCCATTCCGCGGGGATTTAAACCCAAGCATTCGCATAAATTTACCTTTATGGTCCACTTCAAACGAGATGCCTCCCTCCTCCTGGCGCAAATAATAATCATAGCGTTCTTCAACTCCGCCAAAACCAACTATGTCTTTGGTATTATAACCATAATCTTCCAGCTTGGTTAGGCGCCACCGATCGATTTCGCTTAAGTAGCCTGTGACATGAGAGGCTAGGTTTCCATTAGGGTAATACCTGACAGGATTGGGATAAACCAATAATTCGGGAAAAGAGTTTTTTAGCTCACCCAGCGCTATTGCTTTTTCTACGCCAATATTGCCTGCTAAAAGAGTAGGTGAAAATGAAGATACGAAATTTGACTTAAAAGTCCTGATTAAATCTGAAGTCTTTATGCCGGTTATGGAAGCGACCTTAAGAAGGGTAGCATCAAAATTAACAGCATCCTTAGAAACAACCATTACATCATAAGATATCCTGCTGCCTACTATAAGTTTGCCTTTACGGTCAAGTATATCCCCGCGTGCTCCTCCTTGAGGCAAAAGACGTATGCAGTTTTTATCGCTTAACCTTAAATATCTTCTGCCATGCAATATTTGCAGGTTCATAACCCCAAATAACAGCGTCAGGAATGTTAAGATTATAAATATATTCAGAAATTTTATTCTCATCTCTATTCAACGGTTAAACAGACTCTCTTAATCTCTGGACCTGAAAAAAATCTCTGCGGCCCTGAAAATCAGAGGAAAAACCAGGGCGGTATAAATAATATCGATAAATAAGATCCTGGAATAGATGCCCACAGGGACCGGATGATTCATAAACAACAATACGGGTTTCAGCAATAAACCGTTTACCAATACGACCAGCCCCATAAGAGCCATGCGGCTGTAATCATTATCTATAAATATTCTTTTTAGCAACTGCTCAACCATATAAATACATAAAGCAAAAATCAGGATATTGGCTCCTATGGGATTGGCTGATAGAACATCCTTCAGGAATCCTGCTAAGGCAGCGAACATGACTGCGGCTTTATTATCGAAATAGAATGTCGCTATAACTGAAACGGCCAGGAGAAGGTCCGGCTTTACGTTAAATATCTTAACCAGGTTCAAAATAGTTACCTGGATTACAAACACCACAAGAATAAAAAAAATAAACGCCAGGTATCTCATAATTTACACAATAATTTTATAATTATTTTATTACTATTAATACCTCTTCGATATTGGATAAGTCAACTGCGGGTTTAATAACCGCATAACGGCTTAAGCCTGAGAATTCCTTTCCTACCTTTGCTACCGAGCCCACTAGTATGCCTTTAGGATAATTTTCAGTTAAACCGGAAGTAATAACTGCGTCGCCGACCTGGACATCGGCATCTAACGGCAGGTATTTCATGATAAGGGAAGAACTTAATGTGCCGGTTACCAGTCCTTCCTGCCTGTTACGCTGTATTATAGAAGATACGCCTGAATTAGCGTCGTTTATAAGCATAACTGTGCTGGTATCCTGGTTGGCCTCGACGACCCTGCCCAAGAGCCCAAGGTAATTGATTACTACAAAACCTACCCTTATGCCATTTGTCTTTCCCTTATCTATTATCAGCATGGAAGACCAATTGTCGGCCGGGCGGGATATGACTCTTGCCACAATTACTTTAAAAGGGGTCTTTTTCTTAAATGATATTAATTCCAGCAGGCGGGCGTTTTCTATCTTTATTTCTTCTGATTCATTGAGCCTTCTCTTTAAAGTCTGGTTTTCTTTTATCAGGCTCTCTCTATGATGCATATTCCTGTGAAAGAAAATAATCCCTTGTATTTCTTGCTTGATAAAACCGGCGATGGTTAACGGGAATTTAATTATTTTTATAGTCGGCGGGCGCAGGACAGGTACGCTGAGTGCAATCGCAATCAGAATTACTGAAGAAACTACAATACTAGTTATATTATTTCTTTTGAGCCTAAACACATTTTTATCTATATGAACGGATAGACTAGAGTTTTATAGGCGTGCTGACATCTCTTAGCAAGCGTGCGTTATCCAAAACTTTTCCTGTCCCTTGCGCAACAGCTGTTAACGGATCTTCAGCTATATGCACAGGCAGACCTGTCTCTTCAGAAATAAGTTTATCTAAACCCCTGAGCAGCCCTCCCCCGCCTGCAAGCACAATACCGTTCTCAATCAAATCAGCTGCTAACTCCGGGGGCGTTCTCTCAAGAGAGATTTTAGTAGTTTCGACTATCGCCCTTAAAGGCTCCTGCAATGATTCTCTTATCTCTTCTGATGTTATAGTCACTGACTTAGGCAGGCCTACGACTAAATCCCTGCCTTTTACCTCAAGGGTCATTTCTTCTTCTAAAGGATAAGCAGAGCCTATTTTGATTTTTATATCTTCTGCAGTACGCTCACCGACCATAAGATTATAAGTTTTTTTAAGGTATTCGATGATGGCCTCATCCATTTCATCTCCACCTATACGTATAGATTTAGAAAATACTATACCGGCCAGCGAGATAACGGCAATTTCTGTGGTGCCGCCGCCAATGTCAATTATCATGTTGCCAATCGGTTCCTGGATAGGCAGGCCCACCCCTATTGCTGCGGCAACCGGCTCTTCTATAAGATGCACTTCCCGTGCCCCTGCTCTTTCTGCGGAATCCTTTACGGCCCTTTTTTCAACTTCAGTTATTCCCGAAGGTATAGCAATGACTAAACGGGGCCTGCGTAAGACCCTTCTGTGGTGCACTTTCTTTATAAAATACCTGAGCATTGCCTCAGTCACTTCAAAATCAGCTATAACTCCGTCTTTCATAGGCCTTATAGCAATAATATTACCGGGGGTACGCCCAAGCATACGCTTAGCTTCATCCCCGACAGCTTCTACCTTAGCAGTGCTTTTTCTTATTGCTACGACTGAGGGTTCGCACAAAACAACCCCCTCGCCTTTGACATAAACAAGGGTAGAGGCTGTTCCTAAATCAATACCCATATCATTAGAAAACAAACCCAGGATATAATCGATAAATTTCTTGATAATAGCCAGCCATTTGGCCATATTAAGCCCCTTTTTAACAGTGCGTAAATTCTATCAAAGATTAAAGTCTATGTCAAACAAAAAGTTACATTATAAACTCTTGATTATGCTGGTGAAGAGCGGAAAGGATTTATTTATGCATCTTACATCATCAATCCTGCTTGCCCCTTTTGCCCTCAAGGCTCCTATTATTAGGCTCATAGCTGTACGATGATCGCCGAAGCTCCTAAGGCTGGAACCCAATAGCTGCTCCTTGCCATTAATAACAATATATTCTATCCCGGTTTTACTAAAAACTCTTATGTCAGCTCCCATTTTCTTCAAATTACTGGCCATTGACTTTATCCTGTCTGTTTCTTTTACTCTTAATTCATTAACCCCTTCAAATACTGTCTTTGAATTTGCATAACAAGCAGCTATCATAAGTATCGGCAGTTCATCTATAAGTGACGGCATCTCATTTTTGTATATCCTTACGCCTTTTAACCGGCTACTTTTTACCTCAATGTCCCCAGCCGGCTCCCAGCCTACTTTATAAGGGATTATTTTTATATTTACTCCCATTCTTTTCAGGACAGAAAGCAACCCTGATCTCGTCTTATTAAGAGAAACGTTCTTAATGATAACTTTGGAATTTGGGGTAATCGCTGCCAAGACTATAAAAAAACTTGCCGAAGACATATCGCCTGGTATATCCAGTGATTTCGGGCCTTTCAGCATCTGTGTTTTCCTTATTATTATATTGTCCCCCTTCACTTTTATCCTGGCCTTAAATAATTTGAGCATTCTTTCGGTATGGTCTCTCGATTTAAAAGTATCTGTAATTGTAGTTTGCCCTTGCGCATAAAGCCCGGCAAGCAGCAAAGCCGATTTAACCTGAGCTGACCCGACAGGCATCCTGTATGATATCCCTTTCAACTCGGCGCCCTGTATGATAAACGGCGGATGCTCAGCGCAAGCCGATACTCTACCGGGATTATTAAAAGATAAAGGCCTGATGACCGCTCCCATCTTTTTTAAAGGGAATGTTACTCTCTGCATTGGCCTCTTGCTAAGCTCCCGGCCTGCATGGAGCCTGCTAGTAAATTTCTGGCCTGATAATAAGCCAAGCAGCATCCTGAAAGTCGCTCCTGATTCCTTAATAAAAATACTGCCACTGGGTTTTCGTAATCCATTTATTCCAACGCCATAGACATTTACCCTGTTTGCAGTTTTATTAACAGATATCTTTACGCCTAATTGTTTGAATGTTTTTATTGTAGATAGGCAGTCTTCGTTGAAAGGAAAATTTTTTATTACTACGCGCCCATTCCCGATTGAGCTTAAGAATATAGCGCGGTGGGCAATAGATTTATCCCCGGGAATGCTTATTTCTTTAACTTTAAAGCGAACAAGGGGCTTGCCAATTAAGAATGAACCCATTTATTTAGCCGGCCTTAGGTGTTACTTTATCCCCTTCAAATACTTTGTTTCTTAGATTCGGGGAAAGATATGCTGCAGCAGCCATCGAATCCTGGATTTTTTCTACTTTGACATCGCCGATATATTTATTGTTATGGTAGACTGAAAACTCATCCCCTATTGCAACGCCGTCTTTTGACCCGAGATTGATGACTACAAACTTATAGTCTTTATTTACGACCAAAACCTTGCCTTCTACCCCGGGCTTGGATTTAGTGCTTTTGGCTGATTTTGACTGCTTAGTCTTTGTTGATGCCTCTTCCTTCTCGGAAACCAGGGATTGGACGTCTTCCGGCCCGACCACTATTGTGCCAAGTTCGACATCCTTAGTTTTCTCCTCTAAATCAAATACCTTGGTCTCTAATTCCGCCTTTTTTACCTCGAGATTGCTGATCTGGGCCTTCATTGCGCTAACATCTTTCTGCGCCATCGCAAGTTTATTTTCCAGTTCCATTCTCAGAGACTTCTGCTGCTCGATATCCTGCCTTAGCTGCTCAATCTTTGCCATAGCCTCAAGCTTAGCAGATTTTTCAGAATCAAAATCGCGGCTAAGATTATTAATCTGCAGGGTTGCGTTACGCAATTGAGCTTCCAAATCCCCTATCATATTCTTTGAATCTTCCAGTTTCATCTCAGCTACTTTCTGCCTGGCACGGATTTCTTCTATCTCATTCTGAAGTGATGTACTTTTAGATCTCTCTTTCTGTAAAAGGAAAAAAGCCCCTCCGGCTGCAATCAAAGAGACTAAAATCAATATTATAAAAACTAAAGATGAACCTCTTAATCCTTTCAACATTCAAGCCTCCTTCATCTTTTATAAAAATTTCTAGGCAAAATAGAAAAATATACTTATCTTTTTTTTCAGTATATCATCGTCCAGTCAAAAATCAAGTCAAATCTTGTCGTAACTCTCAACAACAAAGGAATTTATGTTATATATCAGACTACCCTGTTCTGTTCAATAAAATAGGTAAACTCATCCGGAAGCTTGCAATAAAATTCCACGAACTCTTCTGTGCCCGGATGTTTAAACCCAAGATATTGCGCATGCAGGGCAAGCCTGGGAAAAGTATTCTTTCTTCCGTATTTTCCGTCTCCTAATATAGGGTGCCCGATATGGGCAAGATGGACGCGCAGTTGATGTGTCCTGCCGGTCAAAGGAAAAAGCGCTAACATACTGAATTGTGAATTGCGTAATAAGGTATGATACCGTGTCTTTGCATACTTATCTGTCTCTCTAAAACCGACTGACATATTTTGTCTCTTAAGAGGATGTCTGCCTATAGGCAGCTCGATAACATCTTCATTAAATTCCACATACCCTTCGACCAAAGCGATATATTTTTTCTGCACCAGGTGCTCTGCAAACTGCTTTGTTAAATTAAAATGGCTGTTGTTATTCTTAGCTATGACTATCAAACCGGAAGTATCTTTATCCAGCCTGTGTACTATACCTGGCCTCATGGGATTTACGCTTGAAAGCTTATCTTTAAAATGATAAAGGAGCGCATTAACTAAAGTATGCTCTTTATTACCGGGTGCAGGATGTACCACCAGGCCAGGCTGTTTATTTATTACAGCTATATCACCATCTTCAAATAATATATCCAAAGGCAATTCCTCAGCAGCTAAATCTACTGCCTGTCTATCCTCTAACCTTATCGTTAACTTATCCCCTGTTTTTACTTTGTGGTGAGCTTTAACGACAGGCAAGCCGTTTACGCTGCAATTGCCATGGCTTATGGAATCCTTTATAAAAGTCCGCGAATAGCCCAAATCATTATCTTTAGCCGACTGCTGGAGAAAAATATCCAAACGTTTTCCGTTCTCAGCCTCTGATACTTCAAATGAATATTCTTTCATATGGGTTTATTGCCGGATTTTTATCCGGATAAGAAATAATGATGATATTACAAATAGTAAAAGGCTGATAAGTTGAAAAAGAGTGAGCCCGAATACTATGACCGGATTATCAGCCCGGAAGAACTCAATTATGAAACGGGAAATAGAATAAAGAAAAAGATACAGGAAGAACACCTCTCCGCTATAGTCGCGTTTTTTTATCTGGACAGCTCTTAACAGAAAATAAATAAAAAGTAACACGACAGAGGAATATAACTGCGTTGGTATTAAATAATCCTCATGCGCAGGAAAATAAAATCCGTATACTGACGGTTTTCCAAAGCAGCAACCATTCAATAAACATCCGATCCTGCCGATTGACTGAGCCAAGGCCACAAAAGGGCTCAACAAATCCAGTATCTTAAGCACGGATTGTCTTCTGCGTTTTAAATAAAATATTCCACAGGCGCTCCCTAATATCAGCCCGCCAAACCATGATAGCCCGCCATGTTGCAGCATTATTATTTCTGCCGGGTTCTTAAAATAAAAATCTGCGTTTTCAACTACATAGAAAATACGGGCGCCCAGTATGCCAGAGATAAATATATAAAAGATCAAATTGCTTATAAGATCCGGATCTATGCCGGCATTCTTTGCCTGGCGGCGGGCAAGCAAAGACGCTACTAAAAACCCCAGGACCAGCATAAGCCCGTAAGAGTAGATTGAAAAAGGCCCTATTCTGCAAATAACCGGATGCATCCTGTTAGCCCCTCCTTCTGCGCATCATCGACACGATAAGTAATACTATACCGATACTGATAAAACTATCGGCAATATTAAAAACCGGCCAGACACGAAAATCAATAAAATCTATGACATAACCAAAATAAATACGGTCAATAAGATTGCCTATTGCCCCTGACAAAATCATGATCAAAGACAGCTTATATAAAGTAAATTCATTTCTTGGACGCTTTCTCAACTCAGAATATATCAGGGCTACAGCCAGCAATGCCGAAAAAATAAAAATATAAAGCTTGTTCTGCAGCATGCCAAATGCTGCCCCTTTGTTATGGATAAGCGTCAAATATAAAAAGTTATTAATTACGGGTTTGGGAGAATTTAATACTAGATTATCAACAGCAAGGATTTTAGTGAGGCGGTCTATAAATAAGATAAAAAAAACGATGACAAAAATCATCGAATAGGGATATTACCTTCTTTCTTCTTTTTCTTGGCACTTCACACAAAGCTTAGCGTAAGGTACTGCTTTTAACCTGGTCTTGGAAATCGTCGTCTTGCAGGACTGGCATACCCCGAAAGTACCTTCTTCCATCCTTTTTAAGGCGTCATCCAGTTCATATAGCACATGCCTTTCGTTCGAGGCCAGGCCAAGCGAAAACTCCCGGTCATAGTTGTCAGTAGCTACATCTGCCATATGATAGGTGTATCCGGATATATCTCCAGAGGCATCCTTCTGGGACTTCTTAAGCGTATCTTCGGAGATATGCTTTATCCCCTCAAGGATCTCCTCTTTTCTGTTTAAAATCAGCTTTTTAAATACAGCTATATCCTTTTTTGAATATTTATTCTTCAATTTTTTTTCCTCCTATCGCATTAATGCAATTGCCGCATAATTGAGGATGCTGATCATTTTTCCCGACTTGCTCTGAATAATTCCAACAACGCTGGCATTTAAGGCCGCCTGCCTTCTCCACAACTATTGCAACATCAGGATAATTCTGGCTTCTCCTGGCATCAGAAGCTATATTATCGTCTTTTATTATTTCAACCTGTGAAACCTTAAAGATTTCACTCAAATCATTCTTCAGGCTGGATAAAAATGTATAACGTTCTTGGTTATTTGTCAACAGTTTTATTTTTGCGTCAAAAGAACTGCCGATCTCTCCCTTTGAACGCAGGTCCTCCAAGCATTTATCGATATCCGGCTTGATTTGCAGCAATTCAGATAAATCTTCTGACTCTCCAGGAATCTTCGCCGATTCTGGCCCTGGCCAATCTAACAGATGGACGCTTTTAATATCCTGCTGCCATTTTTCTTTAGGCATATAGCCCCAGATTTCTTCGGATGTAAAAACAAGGATAGGCGCCATCATCCTGAGCAAATATTGCATGACTTCATAGATAACTGTCTGCGCCGACCTTCTTTCTACGGAATCAGATGCGTAAGTATAAAGCCTTCCTTTTACTATATCAAGATAAAGCATCGATAAACGTTCATTACAGAAAAAATAAATCTGCCTGAAAGCATTTTGAAAATCAAAGGTTTCGTAAGCCTTCTTTGTGTTATATGCAGTATTGTGTGTTACGCTTAACATCCATCTATCTAAATTATTAAGTTTCTCAGGAGCAATTTTATTTTTGTCAGGGTCAAAATCATATAAATTACTGAGGATGAACCTGGCAGTATTGCGGACCTTACGGTAAGCCTCTGATAAACGCATCAGTATTTCTTTAGAAATCCTTATGTCTTCATTGTAATTACTTGAAGCAACCCACATCCTCAATATATCGGCTCCGTAATCTTTTATTATATCAAAGGGGGATATTACATTACCAAGAGATTTAGACATCTTGCGGCCTTGGCCGTCAACCACGAATCCATGGGTAAGGACAGTTTTAAAAGGCGGCTTTGAATCGATTGCAATCGAAGGAATAATAGAGGATTGAAACCAGCCCCTATGTTGGTCTGAGCCTTCTAGATATAATTCGCATGGCGTGCCCTTAAGTTCTTTTCTATCTTTAAGCACTGCCTGATGGCTTACGCCGCTGTCAAACCAAACATCTAAAATATCTTTGCCTTTTGAAAAATCCTTGCCTTTCTTGCAACAAGGACAAACAATGCCTTCGACAAGAAAGTCTTTAATATCCCTGTTAAACCAGACGTTTGAGCCTTCCTTATTTATAAACTGAATGAATTTTTCTATTACATCGCCGTTGAAGAATTCCTCCTTGCAACTGTTACAAACTAAAGCCGGCACAGGCACCCCCCAATATCGCTGGCGTGACAAGCACCAATCCGGCCTGCTTGCTACCATTGCAGAAATTCTTTCTTTTCCTGCAGGCGGCACCCATTCGACATCCTTCTCAATACTTTCAAGTATTTTCTTTCGCAGCTCATTATGGTCGATAATGAGAAACCACTGTTTTGTTGCCCTGAAAATTATGGGATTTTTGCAGCGCCAGCAATGCGGATAAGAATGTGAAAATTTTGAACTGGATAACAATAACCCTTTGGCCTTTAGCTTATCTATAATAAGCTGATTGGCATCAAATACATTCAAACCGGAAAAGTCATCTACGTCGGCGTTAAATTTACCCTGATCGTCGACAGGCATGACAATGTCTAAATTATATTTAAGTCCCGTCATATAATCTTCATTGCCGTGTCCGGGGGCAGTATGCACCAGGCCGCTGCCTTCTTCCTTAGAAACATAATCGGCCAAGACCACCCTGCCCTTCCTCAACCCGAATGGATGCTCATAAACAAGGGATTCAAGCTCTTTGCCGTCTATTTTTTTAAGCAGTTTATAGTTTTTCAGGCCTGACTGTAATAAAACATTTTCAAGTAAAGGGGTGGCTATGATTAATCTTCCGGCCTCCGTATTTATATAAGAATAATTTAATTCAGGGTGGACTGCTACGGCGACATTGGCTATCAACGTCCAGGGCGTGGTAGTCCAGATCAATAAATAGCTGTCTTTATCAAATGCTGGATTGTCATCCAGCTTGAATTTTACAAAAATAGAATCCGAAACATGGTCTTCATACTCTACCTCGGCTTCAGCTAAAGCGGTTTCGCATCTAAAGCACCAATTTACCGGCTTTAAACCTCTTTTAATATAGCCCTTTTTAAATAATTCGTTAAAAGAGCTTACTATGGCTGTTTCATATCCGGGGGTTAATGTAAGATAAGGGTTATCCCAATCGCCAAAAACACCAAGGCGCATAAACTGTTCCCGTTGGTTTTTAACGTATTTCATCGCATAATCATGAGCTTTTTCCCTGAATTCGACCTGTGATATCTGGTGCTTCCTGATTTTTAATTCTTTAAATAGCTGGTGCTCTATCGGAAGGCCATGGCAGTCCCAACCAGGTACATACGGAGAATCAAATCCTTGCATAGTCATAAACTTAACGACGATATCTTTTAAGGTCTTGTTTAACGCATGCCCAATATGTATATCCCCGTTAGCATACGGCGGGCCGTCATGGAGAACGAATTTCGGCCTGCCTTTCGATATATTACGTATTTGCTTATAAATACCCTGATCACTCCATTGCTTCAGCAATAGAGGCTCCCTTTTAGGCAGATCAGCCTTCATAGGAAAAGCGGTATTAGGTAAATTAAGCGTAGATTTATAATCTTTGTTATTTGACATATTTTTCGATTATTACTCCAAGTTTATCCTTTATCTCTTTAGATATACATTTTCTATCAGTTACTATAGCGTATTTAAGCGCATCTTTACAGGCACAAGCCCTGGATTCAGGGATACGTTTTATTATTGCAGCTATCGCTTTTTTGGCATTGTTAATGTTTTTATTGAGATTATCCATCACCATTTCAACGGTAACACTTTCATGGCTAGGATGCCAACAGTCGTAATCGGTCACAGCCGCAAGCGTCGAATAGCAAATCTCTGCCTCCCTGGCTAGCCTTGCTTCTGCCATATTAGTCATACCAATTATATCCATACCCCATGACCTATATAAATTCGATTCTGCCAAAGTAGAAAAAGCCGGCCCTTCCATATTAATATAAGTTCCGCCTTTATGCACAATGCAACCTTGATCTTTAGTCGCTTTATAAACAACATCCGCCAGATCATCGCAAACCGGATGCGCAAACACTATGTGCGCCACTATCCCATCTTCAAAGAAGGTTATCCGCCTTGCCTGATTGGTGCGGTCTACGAATTGATCCGGGACTACGAAATCCAACGGCTTTAATTCTTCCTTCAAGCTTCCGCATGCAGTAACAGATATTATTCTGTCTACCCCTAATTTTTTCATGCCATAAATATTGGCACGATAATTTATCCGGCTTGGGTTTATGCGATGCCCGATACCGTGACGCGGCAGGAATACGACATTCTTACCTTCAAGTATACCTTCAATAAATTTATCTGATGGATTACCAAAAGGCGTCTCCATTGCAACTTCTTTTATATCCCTTAAGCCTTCTATCTTATATAATCCGCTACCGCCTATAATTCCTATTTTTCCCATTTCTTGAACCCCTTTTTAGTATTGCGTATAGAGCTGTCAATTCACTTGGATAATTCTTCAGCTCTTTTTAAGGCAGCTTTTACCGCATCAGCCAGACTTCCGCCTGAATTAATTACCTTTAACCCTGCTTCAGTAGTCCCGCCTTTGGAAGTTACTTTATCACGAAGCTGCTCAGCACCGGAATTATCAATCTTCTTTACAATTTCAAACGTAACATCGCTAAGAATTACTGTCTCTCTGGCCAAAAGCAAAGACATCTCTTCATCAAGGCCAATTTCTCTTGCCGCTTCAGCTAAAGAAGTTTCAAACTCTTTAATAAATTTATTCTTGTCTCTTGCATAATCATCCGGCCTTTTGACGATTTCATTAAAATAATAGCCTGGGCCGCTTCCGGATACGGCTGTCACTGCGTTCATTTTGCTCTCATCCACTTCCCGGACTTTGCCGACATGCATAAATAATTCTTTTGCCAGGTCGAAATCTTCTTTACCTGCAAATTTACCCTTGCAAATACATGTCATAGACTTTCCAGTAATTACCCCCAGATTAGGCATGGCACGCACAACCTTAATTTTGCCTAATTGCTTTTCTATATAATTGGCCGTTACCCCGGCTGCAATAGTAACAAATATTTTGCCTTCTGTTAAACCCTTGATTTCCTTAAGTACCGGATCAAAATCCTGAGGTTTTACCGCGAGAACAACAATATCTACTGAATTAATTAAATCCCGGATATCTTTAGAGAATGAGATTCCTTGTGCCTGCTGCAACTTGCTGCTATCTTTATCGAAAACAAAAACTTCGTACGCAGACTTTATGTTTTCAGCGATTGCAGATCCCATATTCCCATAACCGACAATACCTATCTTTTTTCTTTTCACTTGTGACCTTGTGTCTTTGTGACTTTGTGACGACATATCCTTAATTACCAAATATCCTTCTTCCAATGCGGACCATCGTTGAGCCTTCTTCTATTGCCACTTCAAAATCATCGCTCATACCCATAGATAAGGTTCGTAGTTCATAGTTCACCGTTCCCAGCTCATTAATCCTGTCTTTCAATTCTCTCAGTTGGCGAAAAAACGGACGGGACTTTTCCGGGCTATCGGTAATAGGCGCAATGGTCATCAGACCGCAAACTCTCAAATTCTTTAATTTGCCGATTTGTTCCGTAACCCTAGCCGAATCTTCAGGTTTTAAGCCAAATTTAGAAGCCTCTCCAGATGTATTAACCTGGATTAAAATATCCTGGATTTTATTGATTTTGGAAGCTTCTTTATCAATCTCTTCTGCCAGACGTAAGCTATCAACAGAATGTATCAGACTAAATATCTTCACTGCCTCTTTAACTTTATTCGTCTGAAGATGGCCGATCATGTGCCATTTAACAGCTGATAGCTGATGGCTAACAGCTGATAGCTCGCTACGCCTCTTTAAAGCTTCCTGGAGCCTGTTTTCACCTATATCAAATATCCCTGCTTCTACAACCTCTTTAAGCTCTTCTGCGGTTCTAGATTTAGCAACCGCGACAAGACGGACTTCCTGCGCGGATCTTTTTACCCGCGCACAAGCCGATGCTATGCCCGAACTAATCCGACGAATATTATCTGCAATCATTGTTAAGGATGGCTGCTTAAGCTAATTATTATACACTATTAAAACAAGCGGTCAATTAAAAGTATTCCTGGTATACTTCTGATACCCTGTTAAGCAGGTCAAAAAGCGGATTTTTAGAGGAACTGAGCTGATCTTTCTCCTGATGTCTCTTGGAATGTATTGCCTGAGAGATCATACCCAGTGCAGTAACGTAGGTTATGTATTTATGCCCGGAAAAATCCGGGTTCTTCTTCAACAGATCAAAGATATGCCTATCATAAAACCTGGCGAGTTTAACCGGACAACCTAAAGCATGCTCCAGCGCTTCCAGGAAACCTTCTAAAAGTACAGTCCTGCCGCATAAAAATAAATAGTCAAGCCCGGATAAAGCGGTCTTTTTCTCAATCGCTCTCTTTATATCCTGGCATAAGATATTTACCTGTGAAGTAATTATCTCTGAAACAAACTTCTGCTTTATGGGCTTATATATATTATCTTTCTTGATAAGTATCTCTTTATCTTCATTAACAGCGTTATCTCCGATTATTCCGTATGATCTTTTTACATCTTCAGCCAGCTCAAAAGGTATTTTAAGCTCATCACACAATCTTGAAGTAAGGCTATTTCCGCCTTCGTATAATATATCTATATCTCTTATTGCATCTCCGTAGAAGAATGACATCTCTGTAAAGTCGCCTCCGATATCACATACGAGCGTCTTCTTTCCTATATAATCCTTACCCAGCATCGCCTTCCCTGTAGCTAGGCCGCTAAAATACACATCCTTGACTTCGTAGCCTGCCTGGCTTACCACTCTAAGTAAATTCTGCACGCTTACTAGTTTAACGCATATAAGGTACAATTCTGCCTCAAGTTTATGGCTATAGAGATCTATGGGATTCTCTACTTTATGCATGGAATCTATGGAATAATTAGTGGGGATTTGATGTATTATCTCTTCTTCTAAGCTTGAACCAAGGATACGCGCCTGCTCAATGACCCTTGAGATATCTCTTTTTGTAACGATCTTATTTCCTCTTTCGGCAAGCGGAATAATAGCATGGCTGTTCTTTACGATTATGTCTTCACCGGAGATATTTACATAAACTTCCCTGATTTTTAGCCCGGATTTAGCTTTTAATTTTTTCAGTATTAAACCGGTCTCATTAACTAAATCCATGGAATTCACTATGACGCCATTCTTTAAACTTGAAGATAAAACGGTATCGCAGGTTATATTAATTATGCTCTTGGACCTGATTTCGGCAACTGCTCCGGAAATCTTGGTAGAGCCTATATCCAGCGCGCAAATATAATGGCCGTTATTTCTGTTTAGCATCGTCTTTGTATTTTACTACCGGGTCCCTGAATCTTAAGTCCACATATTCGATTGCCTGCTTACCCGGCTTAATCTGGGAGAGCCAACCAGCTAAAATATCTATTTTGTTCCTGGAAGTATCGCTATCTAATTTCACTTCCAGATAATCATCCATGATTATAGTTATCTGATCGGACCTGCCTACGTTGATTTCATTTATTTTATGTTTCCTTAATACCCTGTTTGCTTTAATGTCTTTAATCAGCTTAATTGCCCCAAGAAGGCTGTCAACATTATATTTCTTTCCGGATTTAGCGCCAAATATTTTTGTCTCCAATCCTGAGATCTTCGGCAACTCTAAGGCTGCCTTATCAGGGTTGACGTTAAATAAGACGCCGTCTCCGTCAACGAAAAATTCCTTATATAAACTTACTCTTGCCAAAGGTAGACGCTCGACAAGGTCGACGAAAAGCCTATCCGGCAGCACCCTTACGATCCTGACTTTCTTGAAATCAGGATAAAGCCTGGAAATATAATCAGCCTCTGCATCTAAATCAATCTTAAAAATATTCCTGCCTTTAAGATAAGAAAACTGCGAGCTGTCTCCTTCAAACATGAGTATATCTTTTACGTTAAAACAGCCCAGGTTTTTCGAGGCATTAAAAATATAACCGATTAATATAAATGCCAGTATACATATTATGCCAATAGCCAAAAGCCTGGGCTTAGCTAGGCCACGTTTGTTATCCGCGCGCTGTGAGTTCCGCCTGTTTTTTCTCATAAGCCATATTTATTAAGCTAAGGCATAGCTCCTTAAAATCTATGCCCGCAGCTCTAGCAGCTTTCGGCAGAAGGCTTGTAGGGGTAAAACCAGGTATAGAATTGAGTTCCAATACATAGATGGAATTATCTAAACCTAAAATCATATCAACCCTAGAGCATCCCGAACATCCTAAAAGTTTATGTACTTTCAAAGCTGTAGATTTAAGTTGCTCTGCGATGTTATCATTGATCCTGGCAGGTACTATATACTCGGTCATCCCGGGGGTGTATTTTGCCTGAAAATCAAAATACCTGTTTTTGGGGACTATCTCGATAACCGGCAAAGCCTGTTCTCCCAGCACCCCTACCGTAAGCTCCCTGCCCTTAATATAATCTTCGATTAATATTTTTTCATCATAGCCGAATGCTAACTCAATGGCTTTATTTAAGCCATCCTGAGCATCAACTATCGTTAGGCCGATACTTGAGCCGTTTGAAGCCGGCTTAACTACCAGCGGGAAAGACAATCTGATCTGCCTGCTCCAAGCGGGACTATAGGATAACCTCCCCAGGACTTTACAATCAGGAACATTAATACCGTTAACTTTAAGGATTACCCTGGAAGCTGCTTTATCTATAGCCAATTTGCTGGCAAGCTCCCCTGAGCCGGTAAAAGGTATATTCATTCTGTCTAAAATCGCCTGGATCCGGCCGTCTTCCCCGAAAAAACCATGCAATGCTATAAAAGCACAATCGATGTTATAAGAATTTATTAATCTGGTATTTATTTGCGGGTCATCGGTGCTAATATCGATCGCAACTGCATCTACGCCTGACTCTAACAGACTGTTAAAAACAGCCTTGCCTGATTTAAGGGACACTTCTCTTTCGGATGAAGGCCCTCCCATCAATACCCCGATGCGCCCAAAATTCGCTTTGTCCTTTATCATTTTAGTATTTTTACTTCTGGTTCAAGCCGGACTTTAAATCTTCTGTTTACCTCTTTTTTTACCAGATTGATCAATGCGGTTACATCTTTAAATGTAGCAGCCCCTGCATTAAGGATAAAATTGGCATGCACACTTGAAACAAAGGCATCCCCAATATTTACCCCTTTTAATCCGCACATATCGATTAACTTACCCGCCGATAATCCAGGGGGATTCTTAAAAATACACCCTGCGGAAGGCTTGGAATAATCCTGGCTTTTCCTGCGTATAGTTAAGTATCCGGCAATATTGTTTTTTATAAGGCCTTTCCTGGATTTCTTAAGCCTTATTCTTGCGCCGAGGATTATATATTTTGAAAGGCTGCTTTTTCTGTAACCGAAAGCAATCTCTTTCTTCTTAAGCACTCTAATTTTATTATTATAATCTAAAACAGTAACAGAAACAACCGTTTCTGAGATATCTCTATCTTTTGTGCCGGCATTCATGGCCAAGGCGCCGCCCAATGTCCCGGGTATGCCGGATAAAAATTCAATCCCGGACAATGAATTAAGATAAGCAAAATTAATCATGCGGCTTAAGGGCATACCTGCAGCTACGTTTATACAATTGCCGTCTAAGCTGGCATTACGAAAATACCCGGAGCTGAGTTTGATGACGGCTGCATCTACCCCGGAATCCGGCGCAAGTATATTGCTCCCTGCCCCTAATATCAGAATTGGTATCTTATATCTTTTTAATGCTTTTATCAATGATTTTAAATCATCCAGGCCGCAAGGCTCAAAGAAGAACCTGGCATTACCGCCGATCTTTATAGTTGTGTGTTTGCTGAGCGGTTCTCTCTGCTTAGCTTTGCATTTTAAATCTTTCTGCCAATTCATCACTAATCCTGGTTATATCACCGGCACCCAGCATAACAAAGATATCTTTAGGCTTCTTAATTTTAAGCAGGTGACCGATTATCTGGTCTTTGCTAAGGTGTATCACTGTTTTGTTGCCGGAGTTTTCCTTTACTTTATTTGCAAGAAGCAGACTGTCTATCCCCGGGATAGGCTGCTCGCTGGCTGCATAAATATCGGTAATAATTATATAATCCGCGGAAGTAAAACAATTTGAAAATTCCTTCAATAACAATTGTGTGCGGCTGTACCTATGGGGCTGAAACACTGCTACAATCCTGCCGGGCTCAAGGAATTTCAAGGCCTCTAAAGTTGCCATTATCTCTGTTGGATGATGGGCATAATCATCGATGACCCTGAATTCACTATTTTGGAATTTCACCTCCAGCCGCCTTGCGGCTCCTAAATAATTAGAGAGCGTATCTTTTATAATTTTAATATCAATACCCAGTATCAAGCCTAACGCAATAACGGGCAAAGCATTTAGTATGTTATGCTTACCTCCGAGATTAAGGAAAAACCTGGTGATAAATTTATCTTCAAAATAACAGTCGAATTGACAAGACAGGCCTTTAATAGCTATGTTATCGGCAAATATGCCGGCTCCCCGCCCGATTCCAAAAGAAACTTTCCTGCCCGGGAACTTTAAAGCTAAATTAACAAGGTTCTGGTCATTATTCCAGTAAAATAAGCATCCATTCGTTTTAAGTGTAGCAATAAATTTTCCAAAGTTATCTACGGCATTTGAAAAACTTTTGTAATGGTCGAGATGTTCGCGGTCAATGTTAGTTATTATCGAATAATCGGGATTATAGTGTAAAAATGTACCGTCGGATTCATCGGCCTCTGCTACAAAAAATTCCCCTGACCCAAAGCAGGCGTTGGCATCTATATTCTTAAGCACTCCGCCGACAGCTATGGTAGGATTAAGACCTGCCCTTAATAACATATACGAAGCTAAAGACGAAGTAGTTGTTTTACCGTGGCTGCCCGTAACCGTAACTATCGTTTTGTCGCACATCAGATCTGCTAATGCCTGAGCCCGCCTCTTAATCAACATCCCTTTTTTTACTGCTTCCTTCAGTTCAGGGTTGTCTTCTTTTATCGCTGAAGAATATATGACCACATCCGCGCCTTTGATATTATCGGCGCTATGCCCTATATTTATATTTATGCCCCGGGATCTTAGCTCATGCACCGTCTTGCTCTCTTTAAGATCAGAGCCGGTGACTTTAAGCCCTTTGCAAGAAAGCAGCGCTGCGATGCCGCTCATTCCGATACCGCCTATACCTATTAAATGATAATGCTTAGTCAATTCCAAGATACCTCTTCCAATATATTGATAGTTCCTTTGAATTATTAAACCTATAGGCAGAGCTCAACGCCCTATCCAGGTTCTTTTTATCCCTCAGCGCCTGGCAAAAAAGAACGAAATTATCCTTGCCAAATTCCCTGATCAAATAATCTACTATACTTAAAGATTCGGCATAAAAAATACTTACCGCTTCCTGTCCGGCCATCCCTAGATTGAATTTACCTGATAGTTGCTCTAATTCAATAAATGCCTCATCTTTTATGGCTTGTTTTATTATTCTTTTTGCCTGGTTTAACCTTGCCTTTTCCTGATAAGAGGCTACCCCTTCTTCAAGCCAGATCGGGATTGCGGGATTATTAAAACCTACAAATTCGCGAAAAATAATGTGCCCCATCTCATGCGGGAGGACGGAATTAAAAAAGCTCCTTGCGTTAGGATAGGTTTTGATTACTTTATCCTTTACAAAAGCGCATCCTGAAGACCAATCAGGCTGCCCGGTGTTAATCTGATAATCTTTCGCATCATTGTATATATAGATCTTGGCCCTGTTATCCCACAGCCAGAATTCATACCTGGTAAAACCCAGGTCATAAGCAATATCATCATAATAGTCTTCCGCCTCAGAAATAACCTGCTGTATAAAATCATAAGGAGCTGCTTTGTAATATATTATAAAATGCCGGCTCTTAGACTCCTTCCATTCATCATCGGCTGTTAATGCCCCCGGTAACAAGAATAATACTAACAATAATGATACTATTAGTACCCTGTTTCTCATATGCTCAATACAATATCTCCAAACGTCTTTTCGTTATATTCGTTTTTTACGGCATCATAACAATCCTTTATCCTGTTTAATTCGTTACTGTCAGACAATAAGGTGTTTATCTTTTCTGATAACACAGCTTCCGATATAATGTCTTCGGGCATGACAATTATGCACCCCTTTTTTTGAAGGGCCTGGGCATTGGCAACCTGATGTTTGGCTGCGTAAGGATAAGGAATGATTATTGCTGGTATCTTATAAAACACCAACTCTGTTAACGTGGCAGCTCCGGCACGGGTAATTGCCAGGTCAGCGCATGAATATGCGTAATACATCTCATCCAGGAAACAGTTAACCTTTACTTCCACTCCGGAATTTTCATACTTTCTATCAAGATATTGGCGGTCCCTCCTGCCCGATAAATGAATAACCTGCAATTTTTCTTTATTTATAATCCTGCTTAGCGTATCGGCAAACAGATTGTTTATTGCCTGGCTCCCCTGACTCCCACCCATTACCAGGATAGTGAATTTATCAAGGCTTAAATTAAAAAACTTGATTCCTTCTTCTCTTTTTACTTTTTTCAAACGGTTAACCAAGGGATTGCCTGTAACAACTATTTTTTCCTCTGCACAAGGGAATAACTTTACGCTTTCCGGGAAAGAAACAGCAACCTTATCTGCGAATTTTGACAAAATCCTGTTAGCAAGCCCGGGATAAACATTCTGTTCGTGTATGACGGTCTTTATGCGGAAAAACCAGGAAAGCATCACTACAGGCACGCTGCACAAAGTGCCAAAACCTACGACTACATCAGGCCTGAAAGACACAAGTATAAATAAACTTTCAAAAAATGATTTTATCAGATTCCATGCAGCCAAAATATTTACGATACTTGGCTTGCGGCTTATGTTAGTGACCGATATTCTTTCAATTACCAGCCCCGGGTACCCTGATTTAAAATTTACACAACGGCGCGGCAAAACCATCCTTGCCTCTATCTTCAGCGCGCGGTTAAGTAAATGCTCATATAAGCCTAAAGCGGGAAAAATATGGCCACCTGATGCCCCTGCCACAAGGATAACTTTAATTTTCTTATTCATGATAAAGTTATGGGTAATCTCCTGTCCTGGCGACATTCAATATCAAGCCGATACTTACCATATCAAAGATTAAAGAGGAACCACCGTAACTAATAAAAGGTAACGGCAGGCCTTTCGTAGGGAAAATTCCGCATGATACGCCGATATTAACAATGGTCTTTAAGGCTAGCATTAATGTCAACCCTAAAGAAAGAAAATACCCGAACCTGTCAGGGGCATTTTTGATTATCAGGTATGATAACCTTAATAAAGCCGTAAACAACGCGATTATAATTATCGTACCAATCAACCCGAGTTCTTCCCCGATTATAGAAAACACAAAATCAGTATGCGCAGCAGGCAGATAAAACAGCTTCTGTTTAGAATGACCTAGCCCCGCACCAAAGATACCGCCAGAACCAAGCGCTATCTGTGACTGTATTATCTGGAAACCGCTTCCCCTGGGATCAGCCCAAGGGTTCAAAAAAGCAAATATCCTTGCCCTCCTGTAAGGTACACTGAATATCAATAAATATAATGCCGGAAGGCTGAGTAATATAAAATTTACTATATAAACCGGCTTTAAGCCGGCGATAAAAAGCATAATCATCACAACGGCAGTCATAGCCAGCACCGTACCCAGATCAGGCTGAAGAAGAATTAAAAAAACTGTCGCACCTAATACTGCTAATAACGGCATAGAACCAAATATAGATGTCTTTATGCTGTCGAATTTCCTGGATGCGAAGTCGGCCGCGTAAATTATTATTGCAAGGTTAGCCAGCTCCGAAGGCTGAAAACTTATAAACCTAAACCTGAACCACCGTCTTGCGCCTGAGACTTCCCTGCCCAATCCCGGGATCAAAACCAAAACCAGTAAAAATAATGCGATGAGTATAATCGGCTTTGAGTATTTTTTTAATACCCTGTAGTCAATAGCCATAGCTAAAGCGGCAATGACCGTTCCGAAGAGCAAAAATATAATATGCCTCTTTAGAAAATAAAGGCTGTCGCCATATCTATCTAAGGCATATATACTGGTACTGCTGTAAATCATGACTATTCCTGTACATACCAGCAGCACTGAGATCGCAAATACATTGATTCTTATCTGGCGCATTATTTATAAAAATTATTTTGCAGAGAGGCTGGCGACTGCATGCTTAAAAGCCTTCCCGCGTTCCTCATAATTCAAAAACATATCAAAACTAGCGCACATCGGAGACAGCAAGACACAATCGCCTTTCCTTGCCTTAACAAAAGCCTTGTTAACAGCCTCATCCAGGGTTAAGGCATCATCTAAAGGCAGAAAACCCTTTAATGCTTTTCTTATCTTTTCTTTAGCCTCTCCGATCAAGATGACTTCTTTTACTTTACCGTTTGACCCCGGCAACATAACTTTATAATCTACGCCTTTATCTTTGCCTCCGGCAATAAGTATTATCGGCTCCTTTATATTCTTTATTGCCCATAAAGCAGAATCAACCGTAGTTGCTTTTGAATCGTTGATAAACTTCACTCCGCTAATTTCCTTAACAAATTCCATACGGTGTTCAATACCCCTGAACTCCTTAAATACAGATTTACAGACATCCCTGTTTATTCCGAACACAGAAGCCACAGCCATGACTGCTTCCTGGTTAGGGTTAAAATCTGCACTTTCAGAAAAAAACATGACTTTTGATTGCGCTTGGACCGAAACCTTATTTAGGACCTCGTCTTTCCCATTTAAAACAAGGTAATCGCTCTTATCCTGATTCTTAAAAATCCTCTTCTTAGCGGTAATATATTCATCCATACTGCTGTATCTGTCAAGGTGGTTAGGAGTAATATTAAGGATAACGGCTACTTTCGGTTTAAATGTATCAATCTTTTCTAGCTGGAAAGAACTGACTTCGACTACGGCAAAATCTCCTTCTTTTATCTTTTTGACCTCCAAAGTAAAAGGAGTACCGATATTCCCGCATACGAATGCTTTTTTTGAATTTGCCTGCAGGACTTTTCCGATTAAAGTAGTAACCGTAGTCTTACCATTTGAGCCAGTAACCGCAATTATAGTACCCGGGCAAAGCCTTGATGCCAATTCAATCTCGCTTATTACGGGGATAGATAATTCCTTGGCCCATTTCAGAGCCGGAGAGCTGTCATCAACTCCCGGAGAAACAACAATAAGATCCCTGCCACGGATAAAATCTATCGTGTGCCTGCCCAGTTCAACTTTTATCTCTTTGGATTTTAGATTCTGGTAATTCTTCCGGAGAACGGCGTTATCAGCGCTATCCGTTACGGAAACTCTGCTTCCCAGCTCCCATAATAGATTCGCACAGGCCAGGCCTGAACGCGCAAAACCGACTATGGTTATTATTTTATCTTTAAAAAAAATTGTATTTACCATAAATTACCTGATCTTAAGGGTAATAATAGTGAATAAAGCCAATAAGGCCGCAATAATCCAAAACCTCACTATTACCTTATTCTCGCTCCAGCCTAAAAATTGAAAATGATGATGTATGGGAGCTATCTTGAATAAACGTTTTTTCCTGATACGGAAAGAACCGACCTGCAGAATAACAGATAATGCCTCCAGTACAAATATGCCACCGACGATTATCAAAAGCAGTTCTTTTTTTATTAAAAGCGCTACAACGCCTATTGCCCCGCCCAAAGCAAGTGAACCGACATCGCCCATAAATATCGAAGCCGGGTAACAGTTAAACCAGAGAAAACCCAGGCCTGCGCCAATAATACTAGCACAAAATATAGTAAGTTCGCCGCTGCCTTTAATATAATCGATCAATAAATAATCGCTTAATCTGACATTGCCGGTAACATAACTCAAGATACTGTAAGCGATGGCCACCATAACCACAATACCAATAGCCAGGCCATCAAGACCGTCAGTAAGGTTGACCGCATTCGAAGAGCCGGCTATTACCAGGATCACAAGGAATATATAAAAAATCCCCAACTCTAGCGAAATGCCCTTTAGAAAAGGGATGTTGATTTTTGTGCTTACATCCGGATCAAAATAAAGGATGGCCCCAAGGATAATCCCAAGCAGAAGCTGGCTGGTTATTTTCGAAGCTGCTGTCAGGCCTTTCGATTTTTTTCTTATATGCTTGAGATAATCATCGATAAAGCCTGTGATCCCGAGCCAGATCATACTGAATAAGGCTATGAGGACATATTTATTAGATATGTCCGCCCATAACAGGGTTGAACTTGTTATGGCCAGTAATATTAATATTCCGCCCATGGTGGGAGTGCCTTGTTTCTTATTGTGTAACTCATATAATTTCTGGCTCTCTTCTTTACGGATATTCTCCCCTATATTGAGGCCGGAGATCTTTTTAATAATAAACGGCCCCAATACCAGGCTGATAATAAAAGCGGTTATCGTAGCCATTACAGAGCGAAAAGTTATATACCTGAAAATATTTAAAAATGATATTGCTTCATGTAAAGGGTAAAGTAATAGATATAGCATTATTAGAAGTCCTTGTTGTTGAAAATATTCTCCATCCCTATCCTCCTGGAGCCTTTTATAAGAACAATGTCCTTCCTACAGGGGTAAATCTTATTAACCAACAGATCCCTGGCTTCAGAAACAGAGCCGCAGGAAAATATCGATTGAGGAACATTTTTTGATGATTTAAAATGTATACCTGCCTGGCCGGATAACTCGCCTACCGTAATCAACACATCACAAATATCCATTGCGTGAATAACTGCCTGCATATGGTATTCTTTACCATTGAGCCCAAGCTCAAGCATATCACCCATTATCACGATTTTCCTTCCGCAAGTCTTGTAGCTCTCCAAGGCCTTCAATGCTGAACTTAAAGACAGCGGGTTAGAATTGTATGTATCATCAATTATATTTGTATTCATCGCCTTGATCAGTTTTAATCTCCCGCCTGGAAAAATAAAATCCTTAAGCCTGCTTGAAATATCCCTGTACCCCAGGCCGAATACCCTGGCAACCGCAGCCGCAGCTAAGGCATTATAAACATTATGCAGCCCTATTGTCCGCAAACTTATTTTGTTCTTTTTATTTATACTGAAATTGATCCTCCCCTTGCAAACCTTGATTGAAGAAGCAACAAAATCACTCTTTTCTTTGATACCAAACCCTATGACAAATGGATTATTGCCGGCATGGCGCAGTTTTTTTCTTAAGATACCATCGTCCGTATTAAGAAGGCAGACATAAGGCTTAGTTAAATTATCAACCAACGCATATTTCTCTCGAAAGACCCCGTCCAGATCAACAAAAGCTTCCAAGTGGGCAGCTCCTATATTTGTTATCAACCCGATATTGGGTTCAGCGATCTTGCTGAGATAGCTTATTTCGCCGAAATTATTGGTGCCCATCTCTAAAACGGCCGCATCATGTTTATTATTAAGTTGTAATAATGTCATTGGCAGGCCGATATGATTGTTTTTTGTCCCTTCATTGCTCAATACTTTATACTTAGAAGATAAAACACAAGAAATCATATCCTTAGTGGTAGTCTTGCCGCTGCTGCCGGTAACAGCTATCACCGGAATACCAAATTTTCTCCTATGGAAATTAGCTAGGCCCGCTAAAGCAGACACGGTATCTTTAACTGATATAAATGTGATATCCTTCTTATTAGTTTTAATTTTAAATCCGTTATGAAGTTTTACTTTACCTTCTTCCATTATGACACATTTAGCGCCTTTATCTACAGCCTGAAAGATAAAATCATGGCCGTCGAAATTAGGCCCTTTTAAACAGAGGAAAATATCCTTGTTTTTCATATCCCGGGAATTAATAGATAAACCTTCAAATGAACGGCTGCTTCCGCGCGACAACAACTTACCGGAAGTCTCCCTCACTATCTCATCGACAGTAAACATTGCTGTATTGCTCCTTTATCGCTGAAATGAAACGCCTTGCCATTAATAATCTGATACTCTTCGTGCCCCTTACCCGCTATGAGCACAATATCATTCTTTAAGGCCATAGATAATGAAGCCTTTATCGCCTCTAGCCGGTCCGGAATAACCGTATAATTTTTCTTAGCTATCCCTGATTTTATATCATTTATTATTTTAGCCGGGGCTTCATCCCGCGGGTTATCGTTTGTGATTATAGCATAATCTGCCAATTCTGTAACTACCCTGCCCATCTTAGGCCTTTTACCTTTATCCCTCTGCCCTCCGCACCCAAACACGACTATTATCCTGGACATTGCAAGCTGTCTCAGTGAACTAATAACATTAACCAGCGCATCCGGAGTATGAGCATAATCAATAAAAATATGAAACCCTTTATCATTGTTAACGCGCTCGAGCCTGCCGGGGACATGCGTAAATGAAGAGATTGCTTTTCTGACCTGATTAATATTTATACCCGCTTTTAACGCCCAGGCAGCAGCAGCAAGTATATTGTACACATTATAAATACCGATTAATTTGGTCTGGAATTTACCGCTTTTTCTCCCATAGCGTAACATGAACTTCGATCCGGAAGAAGTAATATTGATGTCTTTGGCGGATACATCTGCGCCTTCCAACCCGAATGTTACCACATCGCGGTTAACTCTTTTGCTCAATCTCTTTCCGTAATTATCGTCAATGTTTATAACTGCATATGCGCCTTCCGGCAGCTGCATAAACAACTTCAATTTTGCTTTAAAATACCTTTCCATTGTCTTATGGTAGTCTAAATGATCCTGCGTAAGATTCGTAAATATCGCTGAATGAAAATCTATCCCCGATGTCCTTTTTTGGTCTAAGGCATGCGAAGATACTTCCATAACCAGATAATCGACCCGTTTTTTCATCATTTCAAAAAGCAGAGCCTGTATCTCTACCGGTCCGGGAGTAGTGTTAACTGAAGGTATGACTTTACCCCGGAAACGGTAATTTACAGTTCCGATTACGGCAGGCGAGAAACCTGAAAACATAAGTATTCGCTCAAGCAAATAACTGATAGTGGTTTTCCCGTTCGTCCCTGTAATACCGATGACTTTTACATGTGTTGACGGGTAATTATAAAATTTCCTCGAAACAAGCGCAGCTGCCAAACGGCAATCCTTAACTCCCGTGAATAAAACCCCTCCTTTTACCACGGTTTTATTGCTAGATGATTTTTTTATAACTGCCTTTGCGCCGTTATTTACAGCCTGATTTATAAATTTTGCTCCGTCATTATTGCAACCGCTGACGGCTACAAAAACATACCCGTTCTTTATCTTGCGGGAATCGCAAGATACTCCGTTGACGGCAAAATTATACTTATCTTCGATATTGCCGGTATCAGTTATGCCGGATAGTAATTCTTTAATTTTCATGGCTTCTCACTGCGAATCCGAATTAACATTGCTATAGGCCTGATGTAATTTTAGATATTTAAGCACTTCAGCTGCAACATTTTTAAAAACAGGGGCTGAGACCACGCCTCCGAAATAATAAGGCCTCGGTTCATCAAGAACAACGACAATCGCAACCTGCGGGTCATCAACTGGAGCAAAGCCTATAAATGAGGCTACGTATTTACTATGAGAATATGTTCCGTTTGGCTCTATTTTCTGCGCAGTACCCGTCTTACCGGCACAACTTACACCGTTTATTTTTGCAAGCTTTCCCGTGCCCTCTTCTACGGCTCCCTGCAGTATCCTCTTAACCCTGGCGGCAGTATCTGTGGAGATAACTTTATTTATCAGCTTAGGATTAAATTCTTTGATTTTTTCTCCCTGTTTATCAATTATCTCTTTAACGACATATGGCCTCATCAATTGCCCGCCATTGGCTATTACCGAAATTGCCGAAGCCAATTGCAAGGCAGTGACACCCACCTCATGGCCTATAGGCACCGCCCCTATGGATGTCTTTGACCAAAACCGGGGGTCTTTCACCATACCTGAAATTTCTCCCGGCATATCCACCCCAAGTTTAGAACCGAAACCAAATAACTTTTCATATTTATAAACCAAATCAGGGCCCAAAAGCTGGGCCACCTTAACAGTACCTATGTTGCTTGACTGCTCGATAACCTGCTTAAAAGTAAGTACGCCGTGAGGGGTATGATCATGCAAAGTATGATTAGCAACCCGATATTCTCCGTTTTCGCAGAAAAAAGTATCGCTCTCTTTTACTTTGTTCTCTTCCAACGCTGCCGACGCAGTAACGATCTTAAATACAGAACCGGGCTCGAACATATCACAAATAGCCTGATTGCGTACTACATTTTTATCTAAATTGCCGCGTATGTTAAGGTCGTAGGTAGGCCGGTTTGCCAAAGCCAGGATCTCTCCGGTGTGAGGATTCATAACGATTATTGTGGCTGATTTTGCGCGGTATTTATCGAACGCTTTATCCAGCTCGCGTTCGGCAATATACTGAATGACCTCATCTATCGTCAAGACAATATCGTACCCATCTCTGGGTAAAGACATTTCCTGATAAAGGTCGAGTTTTTTTTGACGGGCGTCTCTTAATAATACCGCCCAGCCATCCTCTCCCTTAAGGTAATTATCAAACACCATCTCCAGGCCTTCGAGCCCCTTATTATCTAACCCGGCAAATCCTAGCACATGGCTCATTAAATATTCATTAGGATAAGACCGCCTGCTCTCTTTAATAAACCCTAATCCCTTTAGATTAAGGTTCTTTATCTGTCCGGCCTGAGAATCATTCAGCTTCCTAGCCAGCCATACAAAAGCTTTGTTGCGGTAAATCCTAGATTTTAAATAACTATGCTCCAACCCGAGTATCGGGGATAACCGGTCCACTATCATTTCTTTTTCTTTATTACTGATAATGTTTGGGCTGGCATAAAGCGAATAGGCGGCGATATTAACAGCCTGCAATTTAAGGTTCCTGTCAAATATCCTCCCGCGCCATGGTTCAAGCTCAACAAAGGAATTATATTGTTTATTTGCCAGTTCTGCGAGGAAACTAGACTTAAAGAATTGGATATATAAAAGCCTTAAGAAACAAAAGGATAGGAAGGAGTATAAAAATAAAAATACCGCTTTTGTCCTGCGGTTATGATTCCAGGTATACACGATTGGGCCAGATCTATAAGCTTAATATTTAAAGTCCGATGCAGTATCTATTCGCCCAGGCAGCGAGTTTATGGTCCTAGCTTCAGCCTGCCTCTTTACGCTAAATATTTGGGCAAAAACGTTCTTCTTCGATCCCGCTTGAGGTACTCTAGTATTCTCAATGCTGTTAGAAGAAACTCTTACAAACTTACAAGTATCAGGAATCTGAAAATCAGAAAAGCGAGAAAGTTTTGAATCAATATTAATCAAAGAGACTTCTTTGTTAATATTGTATCTAAGAATAGTGTTCTTATCAAGGAGTTCTTGAAATTTATTCTGATTATTCTGTCCGAGGTAAGCCAGCCTGAATATTTCTGTCTGTTGATAAACATAGACTAATGAAAGTACAGTAATAAAACTTACTACTGTCAAAAACTTTGTCAATCTCATGCTATATCCTTTCTGCGACTCTCAATTTTGCGCTTCTGCTGCGCGGGTTTGACTCAATCTCGGACCATAATGGAGTCGCAGGCTTGGGAGTAATTATTTTTACCAAACCTGTGTGTGCTGCCTTACGAAAAGAATGCTTTGCTATCCTGTCTTCCAGTGAATGGAAAGAAATCACACAGATCCTTGATTTTTTCGTTAAAATGCCGATGGCCTGGTTTATTGCTGTTTCTAGTGCCTCTAATTCTCTATTCACAGCAATTCTTATAGCCTGAAAAGTCCTGGTGGCAGGATGTATCTTCCTGTATCCCCGCCTGTACCTGTAAGGTATAGCCCTATCAACCATATCAGCTAATTGCGCCGTAGTTGATATCGGCGACTTTTGCCTTTGTTCAACCAATACGCGGGCTATCCTTCTGTGCCATCGCTCTTGGCCAAAATTCCACAATAAATGCGATATCTCATCTTCATGAAGATTATTGACTAAATCATAAGCTGATATATAGCTGTCTCTGTCAAGACGCATGTCTAGAGGCCCGTCCTGCTGAAAAGTAAACCCGCGCTCGGCATTATCCAGCTGAAAAGAAGATATGCCCAAGTCAAACAGAATACCATCGATCTTTTTTATACCCTCATGGTTCAAAATTTTTTCTAAATCAGAAAAATTACCATGTATAAAAACGGTGGAATTGGAGAATCTTAAAAGCCGTTTTCTGGCTACTTCCAGGGATTCTTTATCCCTGTCAATACACACCAATTTCCCCGCCGGTAATATTTTCTCAATTATCTGTTCGCTGTGCCCGGCGGTTCCTACAGTAGCATCTACAATAGTTTTCCCGGGTGCCAGGCTTAAGCCATCCAGCACTTCTTTTGACATAACCGGGTTATGAAAGTTTTTGCTCATATCGCAACCTTCTATCCTGTCAACACCGGACATTACCAAAACTCCGCTGCCTGCAGAATGTGCATCATCTGCACAGCATGTCTGGCAGCAACAAGATGTTGACCCCTCCTGAAAGAGATTATTTATTTTTTCTTCCACTTTCGATTTTTTAGAATACTCAAATATTTTTATGGATTATTATCCAGTAATTTTTCCGCAATCTCCTCAAAAGAAGTTTTTGAGTTACTGTAAAATTCCTGCCATTTATCCTTGGACCATATTTCGATACGGTTAGAGACACCGACTATAATAACGTCCCTTTTTATCTCTGCGTAGTCCTTCAGATATTGAGGCAACAAAATCCTTCCCTGTTTATCAGCCAGAACTTCTATAGCACCAGAAAAATAAAGCCTGTTAAAAGTACGGGCCTGCTGCTTGGTAAAAGGTATTGCTCTAAATTTTGCTTCCTGCGACTTCCATTCTTCTTCTGAAAGCATAAAAAGGCATTTATCCAAACCTCTGGTTACAAAAAATCTCTCTATAAAATTTGCCTTAGCAACGTCCCTGAATTTGGCAGGCAGTATTAATCTCCCCTTGCGATCGATTGTGTGGATATATTCTCCGTAAAACATAAGCGAGCGTTAACCTACGTAATATAATGTTTTTCTTAACGTAAGCTAAACTCCCCCTTTCTTCTTAGATTAATACCTAAAATCAAGCGAATAAACAGATAAAAGCGAATAATTAGATATCGCAATTTGTATCACCGACATGGCACAAATTGCTTCTAATCCACTTTACTCCACTTTACTCCACTTTGAAACGAGTATAGATAAAATTAGCCACTTTGTCAAGACATAATTTTATTTAACTGTTTATATTACAATGGGTAGTATGAAAGGGTTGGATTATTGCTATATTTTGTGGTATTTTTTGTGGCGGGATAGTATGGCCTTGGTAGTTTTTATATCTTTTACGATCTGCTCTCTTAAGCTGAGTATATTTCTAAATTTTCTGTCCTCCCTTATCTTCTTAATAAACTCAATTTCCAGCGATTTATTGTAAAGGTCTTTATTAATGCCGAATATATGTACTTCCACAAAATCTTTTGCTGATTGCCGTTTCAGAATTGACTGTTTCTTACCGATATAGCATACTCCATCAAACTCCTTGCCCCCGTAAAATACCCTGACCGCATAAATCCCCGGAGGAGGAATGATTTCATGCTCGGGAGATATGTTGGCAGTGGGAAAACCGATATTTCGGCCGATGGCCCTGCCTTTTATCACTTTCCCATGGACAGAGACCGGCCTAAGAAGCAGCTTTTCTGCCTGAGACAACAACCCTTTCCTTATAAGCCTCCTTATATATGTACTGCTTATTATTTTACCGCCGGCTTTAATTACCTTGAGGCCAACAACATTAATGCCCATTTTTTTTGCCAAACCGATTAAAGTGTTAAAATCTCCGCTGGCATTCTTGCCGAACTTAAAATTTCTGCCGACATAAAGATAAGATGCGTTTAATCTATCGATAATTATACGGGAAATAAATTCGCTTGGCGAAAGGCTTGAGATCTTACTGTTAAAAGAAAGGACTATACAAACTTCGACTCCCAGGCTTCCTATAAGCTTTAATTTATGGTCAAACGAAGAAAGCGTATCCTGGTAATGAGGATCCGGCCAAAATGTCAACACAACGCTCGTTCCGTTTATATGGCGTGCCTTCTTGACTGCTTCGGCGATTATCTTTCTATGCCCGAGGTGAAGCCCGTCAAATACACCCAGAGCAACTACAGTGTTTTTATATAATTTCAATCTGCCCAGTCCCCTGATAATCTTCATTTTATTTCGGATTTTATCTTGCCTATTACTTTATGTATAACTTCATCTATGCCACCTTCAATAGTGCAGCCACTTGCAGTTTTATGCCCCCCGCCGCCAAAGAATGCAGCGATCTTGTTGACATCGACCCTGCCTTGCGACCTGAAATTCACGCGTACCTCCTTATTGTCTCCCAGGTTTTCCTTAAATAAAACTACAACATCGACGTTTTTTATGCTCCTGCCGAAGTTTAAGAGATGCTCGCTTAGGTCTATGGCCAACTTCCCCGGAGTTATCTTCTTGGTGATTTTAAACCAGACGATTCTACCGTTAACCCCTCTTTTTATAGCCGGTAATACCGAGAGTAAAAACTTTATATCTTCAAAGGGAATATCTTCATATACTTTCCTGTAAATGCCGTTTATATCTAAATTGAATTTTGTTAATTCAGCTGCGGCCATAAAGGTAGCCGGTGTAGTATTTACATACTTAAATGAACCGGTATCGGTCATTATCCCTGTATACAGCTGCAATGCCGAGCTCTTATCAAAAGGCACCCTCATTTCTTTATAAAGTCCGTATACCATCTCACTGCAAGATGAGGCTTTAGGATCGACCCAATTGACATCCCCGAACGCTTCATTGCTTATATGGTGGTCAATATTTACTACCGTGTCAGAATTTATGCGGATATTGCTGACCTCTCCGCAACGGTTCATGCCGGAGCAATCTAATGTGACAAAACAATCAAAGCGCAATCCGGCTAAGCTTTTCTTATATTTTGCTATTTTCTCTATATCCGGCAGAAAGCTATAAGAATAAGGCACAGGGTCGGCGTTAACCATCAGCGCTTCCTTGCCTATTTTTCTGAGCAGCCTGAAAAAAGCCAACTCGGAACCTAAGGCATCGCCCTCAAGGTTCCTATGGCTTGTAATTATGAACTTTTTATTTTTTCTTATGCTTTCTACTACTTGTCTTAATATTTTCTTTTTCATATATTTCATCCAAAACTTTCTGTATGCGTACGCTATATTCCGAAGACCTGTCTTCTTTGAACATAATGGTAGGAACGAATCTTAAATTTATACGCTCGCCAATCAGTTTCCTTATAAATCCCGATGCCGAATCTAATGCAACCTTAGTGTCTTTATGTTCCTTATCCTGCCCCAAAACACTATAAAATATCTTGGTGTCGCGCAGGTCTTTAGTTATCTCTACCCTGGTTATAGTAACGAAGCCTAATCTAGGGTCTTTAAGCTCATCGTGAATAATCGAGCTTACCTCTTTTTGAATAGCTTTTTCAACGCGGTCTTGCCTGGACATCATACCCCCCTTTTACGTTAATATTAATGGCCGTACACAAGTTGCTGTTGCAAAACTAACAAGCCGGGCTATAAGCCTAACCTAAGATATTTTCTGATCAACCCTAGTTCCTGCTCCCTGGTCCTTATCTTACCGTTTATTTTTGCGGCAAGGACCCTTGAAAATATCTTTTGATACAACGGGCTGGGAGAAAGCCCGAGTTTATGTAAATCATGCCCTGAGACATAAAGACGCATGCCATTATAAATGTCAAAAAAATCCCGTATTTTACTTTTGACTTTTGCATTAGCAGTCTTCGCCCTGAAGGCGATTATCGTTTCGTAACTAAGGGGCTCCAGCAGCCTGAATATCATCAGCGGGGATATCCTGTCTTTAGAGAGGGCTCTTTCGACTTTTACGAATAAAGATTTATAGCTGAATATCCTTTTGTCTTCGCCTTTTTTTAAAACCATCCTGTCTGTCACCTCTTTGGCCTGTTTTAAATTCAAAGGATCAACTACTGCCATAAAATAAATCAACCAGGAATCAAGAATCCTCCTATCGGGGTATAGCTTGTTATACCAAGATACTTCTTTTTGCATGGAGGAAATTAATTGATAATCTTTCTTCTTAAGTTCCAATTTATTATGAATAGACCTGAATCCAACCAATTTATCCATGCGCCTTAACTGTTTTAAGCAATTCTCTTCTTTAAGCATCAGGATTATTTCGTCTCTGAGCCTTTGAGGCTGGGTCGCTTCCAACATCTTTAACTTAACGGCATCCCTGAGAAGTATTCTTGTTTCTGGTTCTATGCTAAATCCGAACCTCTGCTCAAATCTGATTGCCCTTAATATCCTTGTCGGATCGTCAATAAAACTTACCTTGTGCAGCACCCGCACCTTCTTATCGCGTAAGTCCTTTTGGCCTCCGTAATAATCAATCAGTTTCCCGAATTCTCCCTGGCTTATACATATGGCCATAGAATTAATAGTAAAATCTCTTCTGAAAAGATCTTCTTTTAAATTCCCACGCCTTACTACCGGCAAAGAAGCCGGATAAGGGTAACTTTCGGACCTGGCGGTTGTAATATCAACTTTAAAACCGGAACCAGGGACAATAATCGTAGCTGTGCCGAACCTTTTATGAAAAACAGCTTTGGCTTTAAGCCTGGCGGCAAACTCTTCCGCCAGAGAAATACCGTCTCTTTCTGCTACGATGTCAAGGTCAAGATTTATCCTGCCCAATAACAAATCACGCACAAAACCGCCTACAAGATAAATACTAATACCCCTGGATGCGGCTATCGCGCTAAAGGCAGAAATAATTTGTTTTTTTTCTTCCGGTAATTTATCAAGATGTCTCTTCATATTTTGTCCTATGGCCTGGGGTGATACATTTTATGGATCATTTTAATCCTGTCTTTATTTACGTGCGTATATATCTGCGTTGTTGAAATATTGGAATGCCCAAGCATCTCCTGCACTGAGCGTAAATCTGCCCCGTGTTCAAGCAGATGGGTAGCGAATGAATGCCTTAACATATGCGGCTTAATCTGCTTTTTTATCCTGGCGTCTTTGGCATACTTTTTTATCATTTTCCATAATGACTGCCGTGATATCCTGCTCCCTGAACGGCTAAGGAATATAAAATCGCAAGTCCTGCCCTTAAGCATCTTTGGCCGCCCCACCTCTAAATATCTTTTCAAACTTACTATGGCTTTTGAACCTAAAGGCACAATTCTCTCTTTATTGCCTTTTCCAATGCAACGCAGGAAGCCTACTTCAAAGTTTATGTCTCCGGACTTCAGGTTAGATGCCTCGGAAACACGCATGCCTGTAGCATAAAGGACTTCCAATATCGCGCGGTCTCTTATACCTTGTGTTGTCCTGAGATTAGGCTGGCTGATAATAGACTCCACTTCATTAACGCTCAAAGTCTCGGGTATTCTTTTCCACAGTTTGGGCGAATCAATAAGGACAGTCGGGTCGGCTTTAGTAATCCTCTCCCTTACGAGAAACCTGTGAAACATCCTTATCGCAGCAAGCCTCCTGGCTATAGAAGTCGGCGAGATCCCCCTGCCTCGCTGATGAAGCATAAAATTCACAATGTCATTCTTAGATGCCTTAGATAAAACAGTGATATTGTTCTTTTCCAGAAATCTTATATAATTTTCTAAATCTTCCCTATAAGAGACTATCGTGTTCCGTGACAGACCCCTCTCGACAGATAGATAATTCAAGAATACGTCAATCAGTTCTTTCATAGAGTGTCCAGATCAAGATGCATTTTTTCATGCCCGATTGTCGAACTTGGCCCGTGCCCTGGGAAAATAGCGATATTATCCGGCAAGCTGAAAATTCTTTTCTTTATGCTTTCAATGAGTGATTCAGGGTTTGAGCCTGCAATATCCGTCCTGCCGATACCGCAATTAAATAAAGTGTCACCGGTAAATAATATTTTTTTCGCTGCCGGCTCCCTTACTAAAAGACACACGCCTCCCATAGTATGGCCAGGGGTATGTATTACTTCTAACTTTATCCCTTCGACCCCTATGATCTGCCCGTCTCTTAATGCATTTGCTTCATCGTTAACAGCAACATGAGAAGATACTAATGAAGAAAGGTTCTTTTCAGGGCTACCCAGAAGAGGCAAATCCAGCTTATGGACATAGATAGGGACATTAAAATCGCTATCACAGCCTATATGATCAAAATGACCATGAGTATTAATGACTAAAGACGGTTTTAGCGAATGCTTAATCAGGGCATTCTTGATCTTATCAGCATCGCTGCCGGGATCAATAATTATAGCCTCGCTTCCTTTACCCTTTGCCAGGAGGTAGCAGTTGGTTTGGTACGGACCAACAACAACTCTTTCCAGAATCATTTTAAGTATATTTTTATCTTGCTGAATGTAAATTCTTTTAATACGTTCATCCTAATCTGCTCTGCCTGGAACCTGCTCCTTGCAGCCCTGTCCCCGTATGTGTCAGCCTCAATTTCTGCAAGTAAATCTTTGCTCTGCCCTATATATTTATCCAGCTTAATCTGGGCCTGCTCGATCAGCATAGTTCTTGCATATTCCAGGTTCTTAATCGCTTCATTTGCCGCCATTATCTGCCTCTTCCTGTTAGGGCTCCTGTCATTGAGAGAATCTATCAATTCTTCCTGCCATGATTTCCAGAAGATAAAATTCTGCCGGTATCCGTCCTCCTTGCTGACCTGCTCGGGAGAATATACCTGCGGTTCCAGGACCATTTTTTCTTGAGCACTTTTTTCTTTCTTAGGCTTACGGCTGAACTTACGGATAAAAGCTTCACAACCTAGCGAATAAAGAGCAAAATACACAACGATAAATAAATATGCTGTTTTTTTCATTTCAAAAACCTTTCGAATTCCTGTTCATTTAATATCCTGATATTCATTTTCCTGGCATTATTATATTTAGAACCGGGGTTATCTCCGGCGACAACAAAATCAGTAGCCTTACTTACGCTGGAAATCGGATACCCGCCGTTTTGGCGCACCAATTCCTCAGCTTCCTGTCTGGAAAAATTCTTCAACTCTCCGGTAAACACTACCCTTTTACCGGTAAGCGGGGTATTCTTTGTCTTTTTAGCTTCTTCCTTAAGGTTTAAACCCAGCGAAGAAAATTCTTCTATTAATTTCTTTGCCTGGGGCTGAGCAAAATAATCTACTATCGATTCTGCCATAATCGGGCCAACCTCATGGATACCCTGCAAGGTAGGCATATCTGCTGCTGCTAGCTTGTTTATGCTGCCAAATTTACTGGCTAAAACATATGCGGCCTTCTCTCCTACATGGCGGATACCCAAACCATATATGAGCCTCGATAACGGCCTGTGCCTGCTGGCATCAATAGCAGAAAGCAGGTTGTTAATCTTTTTTTCCTTAAACAATTCTAATGCTGACAGGTCCTTGCCCTTTAATCTATATATGTCGGAAAAACTGCCGACTAATTTCAATCCGATCAACTGGGAAACAACCGCTTCTCCCATACCTTCAATATCCATTGCCTGACGAGAAGCAAAATGCAGTATAGACCTCTGAAGTTGCTCGCCGCAATTAGGGTTGATGCATCGGTAAGCAACATCCTCTTCTTTTTCCTTAATCACCTTTCCGGAACAGACAGGGCATTCTTTGGGTATCCGCACCGCTGACTTACCGCGCCTTTCAATAACCTTGATTATTTTAGGGATAACTTCTCCTGCCCTTTCAATCAATACCCGGTCATGTTCCCGTATCCCCAAACGTTCGATTTCATCAAAATTATGCAAGGTAGCATGTTTTATTATTACACCGCCGCATTCTACAGGCTTAAGCTCCGCTACCGGAGTTATAACTCCGGTCCTGCCAACCTGGAAAACTATCTTCATGACTTCCGTAGTGGCCTGGCGAGCTGGAAACTTATATGCTATTGCCCAACGCGGGCTCTTCAAAGTAAAGCCTAATTTATGCTGCTGCTCAAGGTTATCCACCTTTATAACCGCACCATCAATCTCATATGCAAGGCCTTCTCTTTTTCCCTGCCATAGCTTGCAATACTCTATCACATCTTCGATAGTATGGCATAATTTTACATGCTCATTGACTCTTATGCCCCAATATTTTAATTTTTGTAAGAATTCAAAATGTCCGCTGAGCTTAACCCCGCTATAGGCACCTAAAGAATGTGCATAAAAAAGCAATCTCCTTTTTGCTACTTCTTCCGAATCCAGTAATTTTAAGGAACCACTGGCTGCATTACGCGGATTTGCAAAAATAGGCTCTCCTGCAGCTTCTCTCTGCCTGTTAAGATTAGATAAACTCTGTTTCTCCATATAAACCTCTCCCCGCACCTCGATAAACTCAGGAAGATTATCCCCGCTTAAAGTAAGAGGGATAGAACGTACTCTTTTTATATTTTCAGTTATGTCTTCTCCGGTCTGGCCGTCTCCTCTAGTCGCCGCTGAAATCAGCTTGCCATTACGGTAAGTAAGGTTGGCGCTGACACCATCAATCTTTAGCTCCGCAACATAACTTATTTTCCCGTCAGGCAGATTCTTCAGGACCCTGTCTTTCCATGAATATATCTCATCAAAAGAATAGGTATTATCCAGAGAATACATCTTCTCCACATGGCGGATACTTCTAAATCCCTTTAAGATCCCGCCGCTTAAACGTACGGTGGGAGAATCTTCCGTCTTATATTGCGGATATTTATCTTCAAGGGCCTGCAGCTCTTTTAATAAAACATCATATTCCTTGTCGGAAATTTTTGGATCACTTAAGACATAATAAAGGCGGTCATGAAATCTTATATCTCTTTTTAATCTCTCGATCTTATTTTTGACATTCTCAGACACTCTATCTTCCAATCTCGAGCCTCTGTGCAAGAAATTCAGGCAACCCGGCATCGGTTATTTTTCTTTTTGTTTGCAGAAAATCGTAATCAATCCTTCTTATCTCGAGTTTTCTTTTCTGAGTATCATATATGCAATAGGCTGCCCTACGGTCGCCATCGCGCGGTTGACCCGTGCTCCCGACGTTAACGATATAAGAACAATCGTCCTCTATACTCAAGATATCCTCTTTCCGCGATTCCAGATAATCATCTGGTTTTCTTATGTATATTTCAGGTACATGGGTATGACCGACAAAGCAAATATGGTTATCCATCGCCTCAAAGCTATCCCAGGCGGTATATCCGCCGGACATATAGTTGAATTCCTGGGGGCGATCGAGAGTGCCATGGACCATAGTAAAATCATCATCCGAATAAATAAGGTCCAAAGACTGCAGATAATCGATATTGTCGCTATTAAGTCTGGTGCGTGTCCAGATAACGGCTTCTTTAGCTAAAGGGTTAAAATTATCCAATGCGAACAATCCTACACTTGCCCAGTCATGATTACCCGCAACGCAAACTACATTCTTAGAACGGATTAATTCTATGCACTCATTTGGGTTAGCAGCATAACCGACGATATCGCCAATACAGAAATACCTGTCGATAGCCTCATGCTTATAGGAATCAAGCACTGAATCAAGCGCCTCTAAATTTGAATGGATATCAGAGAAAATCCCGTATCGCATCAGAATCTCACTCTAAAATCCTGGAACAAAGAAACTCCCTGTTGCCAATTCTCCTCAGTATTGTTGATGTATTGTAAAAAATAGCTTTTGATCTGGCTAAGAAATTCTTTTAAAATCCCGCTATCGCCTTCAGCCCAAAGTTCTACTCTACCATCCCCTAAATTCCTGACCCAGCCATAAACTCCCAGTTGATTAGCAATACGCTCAACCGTAAAACGGAATCCTATCCCCTGAACCCTGCCTTCATAAAACACATGCACCTGGTTTGGCATTATAAATTTAAGGTTTGATCAGGTAATATTTGCCAGTCCGGTCATCCCTCTGTATAAGATTTTTCTTGTCTCCAAAAAAATCGTCGATAGCTCTTTGAGCTCCGGGCCAGTAAATCATATCCCTAGTGGTAACATATTCATCAAACAGCACTACTCCGCCACTAACAACTTTAGGATAGAACTCATTCAACACGGTAAGATATGAATCATATAAATCTGCGTCAATATGCAGTATGGCTATCTTTGAACCTGTATATTTAGATAGGCTATCCTTAAAAAATCCTTTGATAAGCGTAACTTGTGAACTTACAAAATCATTGCCCAGGCCGCCGCTAATAAGAAAATTATTAACTTTTAAGATATTGCCTGCTGACAGCTCCCCTTTTCTGCGAGGACGTAAGCCTAAATCTTCTTTTGATAAAGCAGGTAATCCTTCAAAAGAATCAAATCCCCATATCTTCCTTCCTGTTCCTTCATCTTTAACAAGATGCGATAGGAATAACAGTGTTCTTCCAAAATGCACACCGCACTCAACCACATCGCCTTCTTTATCTTTTATATACTCAAACACCCTTTTGAAATAGAGTAAAAATGGCAATTCCGAGCCTAATACCATGGCTTTAGAACTATAGAGGCTTACATCATAACCTAATAGATTAAGAGCTTTTCTTGCGAAGGATTTTAAGAACATTATTATGCTTTTTATTTTATCGGGGCGACAGGACTTGAACCTGTGACCTCAGCGTCCCGAACGCTGCGCTCTAGCCAAACTGAGCCACGCCCCGTATTTAAGAGATTATTTAGTATAGCAAAAATTGAAATTCTTATCAATATTTATACCTATCAATATCGGGAAACAGGTACTGCGGAACTGTTTATTTTGGCGAGAAGGTCAAACTCAATATTTACCTCATCAGAAGCAGCCTTAAAGCTTAGTGTGGTATTCTTAAACGTATGGGGGATAATATGGACAGCAAAAATATCCGCTTTTTTATCCATTACAGTAAGGCTTATGCCGTCAACTGCAACCGAGCCTTTAGGCACCAGATATGCCGCCTTTTGAACGGGATAAGCAATCTCAAAACATATATTGCCGCTGATATGTTTTTTTCTGCGTATGACCCCGATACAATCTATATGGCCGCTTACAAAATGCCCTGAAAGCCTATCTCCCAACTTTAAGCTGCGTTCAAGATTTACTTTCGCGCCTGCTGAAAGTTTTCTTAAATTGGTATCTTGGCTGGTGATGGGCATCATTTCAAAACTTAAACTCCCCGCCTCATTCTTCACTACCGTAAGGCACACGCCGTTTACAGCAATGCTGTCCCCGATATTAGTATTCTGGCCAATAATATTCTGGTTGATAGTTAAAAGGCTTACGCTGCCTGTCTTAGAAAAACTTTTTACAACGCCCAGTTCCTCTATAATACCGGTAAACATTTTATTTAATATAACCCTCTATTAGTATATCATCGCCGATTCTTCTTAATTTCATATCCTTGACTTTTACCGCCCTATCAATTTTTGTAACCCCGCTTCCCATTACTGAGCTTATGGCATCTTTACCGCCGATTATCTTTGGGCTGATAAAAAAGACGACCTTATCTACCAGCTGTTCATCAAATAACGAACCTATCAATGTCCCGCCGCCTTCACAGAATATACTGGTGATTTTCATTTTAGCGAGCTTTCTCATGGCATCCCGGAGGTTAACCTGCCCGTTTTTCTCTTTCACTTCTAATATCCTGGCTTTTCTGGTCAAAATCTTTCTATTCTCTGTTTCTAAGCCCGGCTTGGAAGGCAAGGTTACAATAATAACATCTGAATTATTGGAAAATATCTTGGCATTTTCCGGCGTGCTCAATTGGCTGTCTATCACTATCTTTGCCGGCTGCTTACCGAGAAACCAGGCATCTAATCTCGGGTCATCTCTTATTACTGTATTTACCCCCACCATTACAGCATCATATTTAGCCCGCATACGGTGGGCCAATATACGTGATTTATCCGAAGTAATCCACTTTGAGTCTCCGTTATGGGTAGCTATTCTTCCGTCAAGTGACTCTGCGGCCTTAACAGTAATAAAAGGAAGCCGAGTAACTATATATTTTATAAAACTCTCATTTAACTGCTTTAACTCCTGCTGGAGAAAGCCAACTTCTACTTCGATGCCTGATTTCTTCAGCGCCTCAACACCCCTGCCGTTTATTATGGGGTTAGGGTCCAGCATCCCTATTACAACTTTCTTTATCCCGCTGCGGATTATAGAATTTACACAGGGAGGCGTCCTCCCGAAGTGGACACAAGGCTCAAGAGTAACATAAAGAGTCGCGCCCTTTGAAAATTTAGCTGCCTCAGATAATGCAGTAATCTCTGCATGCGGCTGTCCGGCGCGGATATGATACCCTCTGCCGACTATATTACCGGCCTTTACCACCAATGCCCCGACCATAGGATTAGGAGAAGTCTTGCCTTTAGCTTTTTTAGCAAGTAAATATGCCTGCTTCATAAAATGATTATGATCCATATTCACACCCCTTGCTCCTTCTTGTAGTCCCTCATGTCTTGGACTATATGATACGGGATCTTAACACATCCTATTTTAACTTCGGGTTTGGCCGAACCATGAAAATCAGAACCGCCTGTTGCCAGTAAATTATATTCTTCAGCCAACTTCAGGTAATGTTTTATCATTGACTGCGAATGCTCAGGATAAAAAATCTCTATACCATCCAGGCCGAATTCAATAAATTCAAGTATGGGCTTATCGCTTGCAAGAATATAGGGATGAGCAATCACGGCCAAGCCGCCTACTCTCTTAATCAAGCCTATTGCCTCTTTAGGCCCTAATCTGAAACTCGAAACATAAGCGGGCCCTTTATCGCCTATGTATTTCTGAAATGCCTCCTGAATAGAAGTAATAAACCCCTCATTAAGCATTGCCCTTGCAATATGTAAACGGCTGATTGTGCCAGAACCTGCGACAGCAAATACGCTATCTGGTGATAAATTAACCCCAAGGGTGTTTAATTTATCCAACATCATATATATACGTTTTATCCTGGACTTCTTAAGTAGCTCAAGCTCATCAAGGAAATCTTTTGCCTGATGATCGATAAGATATCCGAGAATATGGACTTCGCTGCCATTATAATCGGCCGACAGCTCGATCCCCGGCACGACCTCTATATCATATTTGTTTGCTTCATCGGCGACTAAGCTTACGGCGCTTACTGTATCATGGTCGACAACTGAGATTGCAGATACACCGGCCTCTTTTGCCTGAAGAACCAATTCTTGGGGGCTGCATGTCCCATCAGAAAAGAAGCTATGTAAGTGCAAATCTACAAATTTCATTGATTTACCTTTTTTATTTTGTCCAAAATCCCATTCACGAATTTAGCCGCCTCAACACCAGAATACTTTTTAGCAAGCTCAACGGCTTCATTTATTGAAACTTTCCTGGGAATGTCGCTGCAAAAAAGCATCTCAAAACAGGCCATTCTCATGATGTTCCTGTCAACGACAGCCATGCGCTTAAGATGCCAATTCTCGGCGAACGAAGATATCTTATCGTCGATATCTTTCAAATTCTTAATCACGCCTGCGACTATCAAAGCAGTAAATTCCTTGACATTATCGTCGATATCGGCCGAGGGATTAAAATTCCAGAAAGTCTCAAGAGAATCTTTATAATCCCATCCGGTTATGTCTATCTGATAAAGTATTTGTAAGGCAAATTCACGCGAGCGAGTCCTTTTACGCATAGTTCTTCCTATTTTAATGATTCAAACAAGTTAGACATCTCAATAGCCGAAACAGCGGCATCCCTGCCCTTATTACCATCTTTTGTACCGGCCCTCTCAATCGCCTGCTCTATAGTATCTGCAGTAATAACCCCAAAAATTACCGGTAAACCCGAATCCTGCGATATTTTTGCTATGCCTTTTGCCGCCTCAGATGCCACATATTCAAAATGGGGCGTTGAACCGCGTATTACCGTCCCAAGACAAATAAGCGCATCAAAAGATTTTGACTTTGATAATTTTGCGGCTATCGCCGGAATCTCAAAGGCGCCGGGAGCCCAAACAAGCGAAATATCTTTTTCCTGCGCCCCATGCCTGATCAAGGTATCGACGCAACCTGAAATCAATTCCTTTGTAATAAAATCATTGAAACGTGAAGCAATTAAACCGAACTTCTTGCCTTTTGCAATTAAGCTGCCTTCAATCGTTTTTACCATCTTGTCTCCTTTTTTACAGGTCTATAAAGTTAATTGGTGCCCAAGTTTATCTTTTTTTGTTTTCAGATATTTATAATTAATAGGGTTTGGCTCAACCTCTAACGGAACACGGTCTATTATTTTCAAACCATGCCCTTCCAGCCCTACGATTTTCCTCGGATTATTTGTTATAAGCCTTATATTTTTTACTCCAAGGTCCGCTAATATTTGCGCTCCTATACCATAGTCCCTCAGGTCTGCTTTATGGCCCAAGGCTTCATTTGCCTCTACGGTATCAAGCCCTTTCTCCTGCAGGCTATAGGCCTTTATTTTATCAATAAGACCGATGCCCCTTCCTTCCTGGTTCATGTAAAGGATAACCCCTCTTTTTTCCTTGCCGATTATCTCCATGGCCTTATTTAATTGCCGCCCGCAATCACATCGCAAAGACCCAAAGATATCGCCTGTAAGGCATGCGGAATGCACCCTTACCAATATAGGATCATTATTCAATTCCCCCATAATTAAAGCTACATTGGTCTGTTTAGCTATGGAATCTTGATAAAGCACTAATTCAAAAGTACCGAACGGCGTAGGAAGAGCTGCCCGCGCTATTCTCTCTACTAATTTTTCGAAATGCCTGCGGTATTTTATCAAATCTGCTATGGAACATATTCTTAAATTATGCTCTTTGCTGAATTTAAGCAGTTCGGGCAGCCTTGCCATTGAGCCGTCATCGTTCATTATTTCGCAAATTACGCCTGCCGGGTAAAGCCCGCTCAATCTCATCAAATCTACGGCTGCTTCAGTATGCCCTGCTCTTACCAAAACCCCCCCCTCTGCAGACTTAAGAGGGAAAAGATGACCGGGCCGTATCAGGTCCTCCGGATGGGATTGAGGGTTAATAAGTGCGGCTATCGTAATAGACCTATCATGGGCTGAAATTCCGGTAGTTATCCCCTTAGCAGCATCAACCGAAATAACCCATGCTGTGGAAAACGGATCTTTCTTTGTGAAAGGCGCTGAACGCTCAAGCATAGGTTGCAGATTTAAAAATTTTAGTCTCTCTTCTTCCATAGGCACGCAGATCAAGCCTCTTGCATATTTAGCCATAAAATTTATGTCTTCTGCCTTGGCAAAAGATGCGGCAATAAGCAGATCGCCTTCATTTTCACGGTCTTCGTCATCGATGACTATGACCATCTTGCCGTTTTTAAGATCCTCTAATATTTCTGTGATATTATTAAACATTTGCTTCTCCGTTAAGGTATTTAGATTATGCAACACCTGGCGCTATATGATGCGCCAGTAGCGTAGAGACGCACACTTGCCCATCATATTGGGCAAGGTGTATGTTGCCTCTGTTACACCTGGACTTAAAGGATAGTCCAGTGTGTTGCCTCTGCAACAAAAAACCCGAAGATAATCTTCGGGTATAAGTTTTTATCTTCTCCCATCTGGACTTTGCACCAACTCGGTGAGTCAGTGTGCGCTTCTGCGTTAACACCCGGTTTAAAAGGAAAACCCGGCGTGTAACACTGCGCAACACCTGACGCTATATGATGCGTCAGTGTGCGCTTCTGCGCAACCATCGGTACCGGTATTACACCGGTTCATGCCTTTTTAAGGCTTGCGGACTTTCGCCTGGCACGCTATATGCGCATCAGTGTGCGCTTCTGCGCTGACACATGATGCTATCGGAAGCATCAGTGTGCGCTTCTGCGCAACCGCCGGTCAGGATTTACACCTTCTGCCTTTTACGGCAGATCTGCCATCTTCTGGCAGAGCCCTGAAGATGGGTATAATTTTATTATAAAAATCCTGTCTTGTCAATCATTATAAAAACGTTATAATATAGGTATGAAAAAAATAGCCTTAAGGCAGCTTCACCGTAAACTAACGGATGCCGGATATTCTTTAGCAGTAGCCGAATCATGTACAGGTGGCTTGCTCTCAAAATTCCTCACGGACCTTTCCGGCAGCTCAGCATATTTTATTTTTGGCATAGTCGCTTACAATAATAACGCTAAAATCAAATTATTAAATATACCCCGGCACCTTATAAAAAATAAAGGCGCTGTTTCAAAAGAAGTAGCGCAGCAAATGGCAAGAAATGTAAAAGAAATCCTAGATACTGATATAGGCGTTGGTATAACAGGTATAGCCGGGCCGACAGGAGGCTCGAAATTGAAGCCCAAAGGCACGGTATTTATATCCTTGGCGAAAGAAAATCATTCAATAACCAAAAGGTTCATTTTCAAAGGCAACCGCCTGCAAATACGCAATAAATCCTGCGCTATGGCTTTAAGTATGCTGGATAAACTTATCTAAGATGCGGGCTTTTATCGCAGCACAATTACCTCCGGCTATAAAAGAATGTCTTTCAGAGACCCAAAACCAGCTGAAAACTTCGGGGGCTGACGTAAAGTGGGTTGAAAAAGAAAACATCCACCTCACCTTAAAATTCCTAGGCAATATAGACCAGGATTCAACACCGCCGATAAAAGAAGTTCTAAATAGTACAGCAAAGGAATTTATTGATTTTACTTTCAGGATTTCTAATATCGGGGCATTTCCCGGCCTTGACCATCCGCGGGTGATATACGCAGGGATTGATGAAGGTGCCGATAAAATTAAGGAGCTTATTATCTCTTTAGAAAATAAGCTCTTGAAAATCGGGATACCTAAAGAAGATAAAGATCCTGTCCCGCATATAACTATCGGAAGAGTAAGATCATTTCACAATATCAGCTCTCTAAAGAAACAGATAACTGGTATAAATCCGCAGCAAAAAGCAATAATCCAAAAAATCGCGTTAAAAGAAATTTTCCTATTTAAAAGTGAGCTTTCATCGGCTGGGCCTCTTTATGAAGCTATCGAAGGAGCAACCCTCAAAAGCAGGTGAAGCAGGGCATTAGCATATAAGCCTGCGATAATATCATCGCCCATTATACCAATAGCTCCGCCTACACGCTCTATCCTTGCGGCAGGAAATACCTTTAAGGTATCAAAAAGCCTGAATAAGAAAAACCCGATGAAAACAAGCTTAAAGCTGTAACCGATAAAAAGTAAACTTAAAAACATACCGGCTACTTCATCAATGACTATATAAGGGGGATCTTTTTTGTTAAAGACTTCTTCGGCTCTGCTGCAGACAAAGAATCCTAACACAAGTAACAACAAAATGATGCCGATCTGAACAGCTGCATTATTACGGATCGAAAGATATATAAACAGCGCTACAAGGCTTGCAAATGTCCCTGGCGCAAGAGGAAAACAACCTGTGTAAAAAAAAGTACTCAGCAGCTTTATAGAAAAACGGTTAAAACCGGACACGGGCATATATTTATATCTTACTTATGATCTTACGGTTATCCCATAAATATGACAGGCCGGAATATAAAGTAAGAATAATAGTTGCTAACATCAAGAAATAAATACCCTTATGGAACAGGTTCTCCCAGGCAGGATTCCAGGTAAAGAATGCCAGCATTATTTCTTTGGCTACTATAAAAACAAGGATAGTAAAAATAACTATCATCTGCGAGGCTGTCTTATGTTTACCGACTTTAGTAGCTGACAAGACCTTGCCCTTGTTAAGCGCAAACAGCCTTAATGAAGTTATAAGTATCTCTCTGAAGATAATTAAAACAAACATCCAGGCTTCTATCAGCTGCATCTGGACGAAAGCGGCAAATGCCGCCAAGACAAGGATCTTATCGGCTATGGGATCCATCAGCTTGCCGAAATCTGTGACCATATTCCTTCTTTGGGCTATCCTGCCGTCGAGGAAATCAGATAAAGCAGCGAATATAAAGATAACGAAACTTAATACTTTGGCCCAAAGGCCGTTTACAAAAAGAAAAAACATAAAAACAAACGTCAATACTATCCTTAATATCGTCAGCCTGTTTGCAATATTCATTTAATCGCCTCTCCTACTAGATCGTATTCCAAAGTGTCAGTAATTCTTACTTTTATTATATCTCCCTGTTCTAATTTTGTTCCGGAATGCACATAAACCATGCCATCTACCTCAGGGGCATCAAATTGAGTACGCCCAGAATATCCCTGTTTGTCTTTCTCATCTATTATTACATCCATCTCTTTACCTAATAGCCTTGAATTGATTTTCCCGGAGATCTCCTGCTGTTTCATCATTAAGGCATTAAACCTCTCTTTCTTGACTGTCTCGGTTTTCTGCCCGTGATACCCGTACGCAGGGGAACCTTCCTCTCTCGAATAAATAAAGGCTCCTAATCTTTCAAACTCAGCTTCTTCGACAAAATCCATAAGCTCGCGGAATTCTTCTTCTGACTCCGAAGGAAACCCGACTATAAAAGAGGTCCTTATCGCCGCCTCTGGCACCAGCTTCCTTATTTTTTCTATTAACTCAAGTATCCCCTTTTTAGTCATACCCCTGTTCATAAGTCTGAGGATCCTGTCATTTATATGCTGCAGCGGCAAGTCTATGTATTTACAGATACGCTCCTGGTCCCTAACTAATCTCAGCAGTTCATCAGTCAACCTGCTGGGATAAAGATATAACAACCTTATCCAATCGATCCTGTGTGTCTTTGTCAATATCTCCTTCAGCAATTTCGGTAAAACATGCTTGCCGTACAAATCTATCCCATAACCGCTGATATCCTGACCAATAATGTTGAGCTCTTTAACGCCTTTTTTATCTAAATCGGCAGCTTCACTAACCAGGCTTTCTATACTTCTGCTCGTAAACCTGCCTTTGATCCGGGGAATAACGCAAAAACTACATTTATTAAGGCACCCTTCACAGATTTTTAAATAAGCGTAATGCCTGGGTGTAAGACTATATCTATCCTTATTCTGACCTAAAGGCATCCTCCCTATAAATACATCCACTTCAGGGAATTCCTTTATTATCTCATCTTTGTATCTCTGGACAAGGCATCCGCAGACTATGATCTTCTTCAGGCTGCCGCTTTTCTTAAGCTCGCTTAAATCCAGTATCGCGTCTATAGACTCGACCTTTGCGTCCTTTATAAAAGCGCAGGTATTGACTATGCCGATTTCCGCCTTTTCCATATCAACTATCTTATAACCTTTAAGGTTAAGGCGGCTAAGCAGGTTTTCAGAATCGACAAGATTTCTCGGGCAACCCAGGCTTAATATACCGACGCTGCCTTTCATCTTCTGGTAACAATGCCCTCTTTGGTAATCAGGATGTTCTTTATTACCTGGCCTTTTCTGCCTAAAGGCGGGATAGATTGCCCATTGACTTCCAAGGATACTATTCCTGCATTGCCAATGGTCAATTCCATCTTATCTTTGGCTTCCCAGGTCTCCGAGCGGCCTTTCTTAAGCACGCTCTGGAAAACTGTGCGGCCGTCTACTTTCAAATTTATCCAACAGTCTTCCTTTGCAACTATTGTAAGCATAACATTTAAAGAAACTCCTGCATTCTTCTGAACCTGCTTATTGGCCGTATCCTTATTTACCTTGCTTACAGAAGAAATAGAGCTCTTTTTCGAGAATAGAATAGAGAGCCTGTGCTTAATAAATTTACCGAGATTAAACAACACAAATAGGATTACTAAAATGGCTAATCCTATGACCAGCACTTTCCTTATTTTCCTAAAGTTATCGCTCCCGAGATAACCCAGCTTACCGGCAGCAGATTTCATAAATGACAATTTATTATTTCCCTGCGTTTCTAAAGCAGCCAGTTTCAAAGTATGCGGGTCTTTGTATTCGGGGACAAAATCTTTAGGGTCTACGCCTAAAAACCGGCAATAGATCTTAAGAAAACCCTTTAAATAAATAGGGTTTATATTGATGATATTATCATCCTCTATCGCCTTTAATACATTTAAATGTATTTTCGTCTTTTTATAAGCCTCTTCAAGGCTCAGGCCTTTACTCAAACGGATCTTTTTAAGTCTTTCTCCCGAAGATTCCATCATTGCTGGTCATTCTCCTGAACGGTTAAATATTTTTCCAGCCAGGAATTCCTGTCAACGAGGATCTTCCTGGGCTTGCTTCCTTCATAAGGGCCTACGAGCCCATCTTGCTCCATTATGTCGATTATCCTTGCTGCCCGCGTATAGCCTAAACGCAATCTTCTCTGAAGTATCGAAACAGAAGCCTGATTACTCTCCATGATTATCCTTACCGCTTCATCATAAAGCTCGTCTTTATCGCCGTTAACCATGCCTGTCCTCTGTTTTTCTCTTAATATTTCATCATCATATACCGGCTGGCCCTGCTCTTTAATAAAATCTACGACTTTTTCAATCTCCTTGTCATTTACCAGGGTACCCTGGACACGTATCAATTTTGACTCTCCGGGCCTTAAGAAAAGCATGTCACCCTTGCCCAGGAGTTTGTCTGCGCCGTTCATATCCAGGACTGTGCGTGAGTCAACTTTTGACGCCACTTTAAAAGATATTCTCGCCGGTAAGTTGGCTTTAATCACCCCGGTAATCACATCTACTGAGGGCCTCTGCGTCGCCAGGATCAAATGTATGCCCACGGCGCGCGAAAGCTGGGCTAGCCTTGTTACTGCATTCTCTACTTTATCCCTTGAAACAGACATTAAATCAGCAAACTCGTCGATTATTACTACTATATAAGGGATCCTTTCTTCTTTTTGATTATAGGCCTCGATATTCCTGGCTCCGACTTTAGCTAAAAGCTTATACCGCTCTTCCATTTCATTTACAACCCAATCAAGCGCCAAATGCGCTTTCTTTGATTCCGTGACAACCGGACACAACAAATGCGGGATACCATTAAAGGGAGCAAGTTCTACCATTTTGGGATCTATCATAAGGAATTTTAATTCCACCGGTGAGGATTTAAAAAGCAATGAGAGTATAAGCGAGTTGACACAAACGGTTTTTCCGGAACCGGTAGTACCGGCGATTAATAAATGCGGCATATCATCAAGTTCCGCAAAGACTGATTGACCGGTTATATCCTTACCCAATGCTAATGTCAGTTTTGACTTGGCATTAACAAATTCAGAAGAAGAAAGCACCTCTTTTAAATAAACCAGGCTGCTCTTGCTGTTAGGCACCTCTACGCCCACCCTTGCCTTACCGGGGATAGGAGCTATTATCCTTACTGACTGGGCTTTCATAGCTAAAGCTATATCATCCCCTAATGCAACAATACGGTTCAGTTTTACGCCCGGGGCAGGTTCAAGCTCATATCTGGTAATAACTGGGCCGCGCTCAATATCCGTGACTTTAACCGTAATACCAAAATCATCCAGTGTTTCCTCCAGGACTTGCGCATTATTCGCCAAATCTTCTTTGATCTGCCTTGCCTCAAACGGCGGAGGAGACTCAAGCAGATCTAGTTCCGGAAGATGGTAATCACCTATCTTTAACTCCTGGGGCTTAGGTTTTATTTCAGATTGCCCCTGGGATTTAACCGGGGTTTTTATTTTAATATTAGGCTTTACGAATGCTTCTTCTGTCTTTTGCTGGATAGAGTCCTTCTTTGTCTCCTGTAAAAGGCTGGGCTGGGGCCTTACCTTGAGGTTACTGGTCAGACCGACATTATCTCTGATATTTGCCGCAGGCTTAATCTTGATTGACTTGTCTTTTTTTGCAGCATTAAATCTGGAATAGAACGAAGAAAAAAGGGAAGTAAAACCTTTTGATAACGTGGAAATTATTGACGAAGGCAGTATATCCGTCACCAACACCAGCGACAGAATGATAAGCGTTGTAAAAGCAATTGAAGCCCCAAGTTTACCCAGGTATGTACCGACAAAACTTGAGATGCCGTATCCAATAAATCCTCCTCTTGAAAACGCATAAACAACGTTCTTAGCGACAAATAGCCCAATCAGAGAACTGATGGATAGCAATAACACAATCATACCCAGTATCTTCGGCATCCTAAGATCAGGGATATCCTGACGGAAGAGCTTTACCCCGAGCAATAAAGTTATTGCCGGAATGGCATAGCTTGCCCATCCGAATAAAAACAATAATACCCCTGCAAGATAAGCTCCGAATCCTCTTATTAGGTTCTTGGCTGGAACATTAGGGTGAGAAGTATAAAAACTAAGGTCATACGGGGTAAAAGAAACCAGGCTCGCGAGGATAATTAAACCAAGCGCGATCAGTATTACTGCCTTGATCTCATTTAGCCTGCGCTCTCTCATCTTCTGCTATTTCTCTTCTGCCTGCTTTTTACTCAGGTTGATCCTGCCTAATTCATCTATACCTATTACTTTGACTTTTATTTCATCGCCGATTTTAACAACACTCTCAACATCTTTGACAAAACTATCTGATAACTCTGATATATGTACCAACCCTTCCTTATTCGGCGCTATCTCACAAAAGGCGCCAAAAGGCATAATGCGCTTTACTTTCCCCTCATAGATCCTGCCCACTTCCACATCGTCAGTGATCGCCTTGATCATGTCAATGGCCATCTTAGATTTGGCAGATTCAGTAGAAGACACTAAAACTGTGCCGTCATCCTGTATGTCTATCGCGGCTCCTGTTTGGGCGATAATCTTCTTTATGGTCTTGCCCTGAGGACCGATAAGCTCACCGATTTTTTCTGTCTTGACCTTTAACACATCAATGCGCGGAGCATATGAAGAAATCTCTGACCTCGGTCCGGCAATAGCTTGTGTTATCTTATCTAAAATAACCATCCTGGCATCTTTGGCTTGGGATAAACACTTACTTAATAATTCTAAATCAATTCCATCAATTTTTAAATCCAGTTGTACCGCTGTGATTCCTTTTCCGGTACCTGCCACCTTAAAATCCATATCTCCAAAATGGTCTTCCAGCCCTGCTATATCGGTCAATACTGCAGCTTGTGCCCCATCCTTTATTAAACCCAATGCTATACCGGAAACGGGGTCTTTTATCGGTACGCCGGCATCCATAAGCGATAATGTAGCAGCGCACACAGTAGCCATGCTTGAAGAACCGTTGGATTCAAGTATCTCGGAAACAACCCTTATAGTATATGGAAACTTGTCTTTAGACGGAATAACTGCTGAAAGGGCCCTCTCAGCTAAAGCTCCGTGGCCGATCTCTCTTCTGCCGGGGCCGCGTACAGGGCCTGTTTCTCCTACGCTAAAAGGAGGAAAACTATAGTGGAGCATAAACGATTTAAATTTTTCTCCTTCAAGCGCCTCAATCATCTGCTCGTCTTCGCCTGTACCAAGAGTAGTGACTGCCAAACTCTGGGTTTGGCCCCTGGTAAAAACGCTGGAACCGTGAGTGCGCGGTAAAACGCCCACTTCGCAGGTAATCGGCCTTATTTCAGCAAACTTTCTGCCGTCAATACGCACTTTATCTCTTAAGATCTTGTTTCTTACTGTTTCTTTCTCGAGGTCATATAAAGCCATCTTAATATCCAGCGCAAGGTAATCCTCTGAAACAAGTTGTGCCTCCAGGTCTTTGGCTATCAGCCTGACAGCATCTTCTCTCTGCTCTTTCCCGGCAAGCTTATAAACTTCGCAAAGCTTGCTTTCAGCCATTTCCTTGACTTTACTTTTAAGTTCAGCAGGCACCTTTCTCAATTCAATATCTATTTTTTTCTTGCCGAGCTGTTTGGCAAAATCCTGCTGCATGGCAATTATAGGCTGCATGCTTTCAAAACCAAACTTAACTGCATTCTGGAATATATCTTCAGAGACCTCCTTTGATTTTGCCTCAAGCATAACAATACCCTTGGAATTTGCCGCGATAACAACATCCAGGCTGGATTGTTCCAGCTCAGAATAAGTAGGGTTCAGGATAAATTCCTCATTAATATACCCGACGCGGCAGGCTGCAAGCGGGCCGTTAAATGGTATGTCTGATATCGACAATGCCGCCGATGCGGCAGTCAGGGCAAAAACATCGGGATCGTTTTCGCCATCGCTGGATAAGACTATGGCCATCACCTGCACATCATTAAAAAGCCCTTTAGGGAAAAGCGGGCGTATTGGCCTATCTATTAATCTGGCAACCAGGATCTCGCTCTCTGAAGGCCTGCCCTCTCTCTTAAAAAATCCTCCTGGTATCCTGCCTGCAGCATAAGTTTTTTCCTGATATTCAACGGTCAAAGGGAAAAAATCCAGACCCTCTCTTGGCTCTGCAGACATGCAAGCCGTAACCAAAACTACAGTGCCGCCGTACTGAATCGTAACTGCACCGTTAGCCTGCCTGGCAAACCGGCCGCTTTCTAGAATCAATTCATTTTTTCCAAAAATGATTTTCATTATAACCTCATAATTTTTATATTTGGGAAATAAAATAAAGACATCAGGCCTTATTTTCTCAAGCCCAGCTTATCCAGAAGCTCTTCGTATTTCTTAAAATCCCTCTTCTTCAAATAATCAAGGAACCTTCTACGCCTTCCAACCAGGCTTAATAAACCCCGGCGAGAATTGTGGTCTTTCTTATTATTTTTAAAATGCTCTGTAAGAGAATTGATCCTTTCGGTCAAAAGCGCAATCTGGACTTCGACGCTTCCTGTATCACGACTATGGACCTTAAAGCTCTCTATGATATTCTTCTTTTTTTCTTGTACTTGTGCCAACAGTCTCACCTCCTTCTTTTTGAGATGTTTATTATACGATTATTTCCACTCTAAGTCAATATCTAACTGGCCTAAACTTGCTTGCCTTTCTTAAACTTTTGATAAAAGCAAAGGGTAATGGCTAATGCTGTGGGGACAGGCAGGATTAAAGCCAAATCGTATTGCCCTTTTTCTTTCAGCACCCAGGCGCTTATTGCCAAGAAAACCAGGAACCAGATAAGCTTCTTCCTTATATCTAATTTAAAACCATCGCAAAAACAAATCCCCACCAGCACGGTATAAAGGCTTAGGCTCAAGAATTGCATAAATATATAATCCGCAAACAACGTAATATTATTATTCATTTTAAACCGTTATTTACTATGGGAAATTGATAAAGGGGAGTTCTACTTGTAATAGTCCAATCCTCGCAAGAGATATTGCTCATCAATACGTTTTGGCGAGAAAAACTGCTGAACAAAAGACCTTGCTTTCTTTCTATCAAACTCCTTACAGCAATATATATCAACCGAAATATAATTCTTAGGGCTTAAAGTATGTATTACTATTGAGCTTTCGACAAGGGGAGCCCATCCGGATAATCCTGCCTTATCAGGGAAACGCTTTGCATCGGTGAAGAAAATATTCGGGGGGGCCTGCTTCTCCATTCCCAGATAATCGACTATCTCATCAAGGAATCTATAGCATAACGACAGATCGTCGCATGCTCCCTCTTTACATCCGTAAAGATCAAGAAGCAGCTGATATCCGAAAGCAGTATCCTTATTTACTATAGTTGCGACCTTAGGCATCTCAAGACTCTCCCTTACTAATTGGCTATTTTGCATGGCAATATTATATACAAATAAATATTTAGATGTCAAATATTATTATTAGTTCACGGTTCACTGTTCACGGCTCACGGAATGCGCACAGTTCATGGTTCACGGAATGTAGGCAACTGGTAAATTATCCCTAGTTGAAAGTAATACTGTGAACGGTGCTCTGTGAACTGTGAACTAATTTACTTTGCCATTGAGAATGGGCAAATTTCATTATAAGCGCAATAAGTGCATGACATATAATTAGGCGTTGCTTCAAATTTATTATTGCGGATACCTTCAGCAACAGAATCTATGTTTTCCTCCACATCCTTTATGTCTGCTTCATCTATCTCTTTTCTTCCGATCAAGCCAGATTCAAGGAAATGTAATTCAACCCTTAATGGTAATTCTCCGAAGATCTCTCTATACGCCAGGGAGTAAAGCTTAAGCTGCATACTTTCCTTGACGCGTTTATCAGCCTCCTTTTGGGTCTTTATGTCGGAGGTTTTAAAATCAATCACCACAGCGCCTCCGTCCTCTTCATCAATCCTGTCAAACCTGCCGGTGATCCTGTTTTGCCCTTGGACAAAAGAAAACTCTTTCTCGATAAATTTTGCTTTGCATGGCTGCTTTGCCTGCTGGTCATAAAACCGCAACAGCGCCTCTTTACCGAGCCGCTTCCTTTCAAGCTGATGCTTAAGGTCAAGGAATCCCTGAGGATCAAAACTATTTTCGAAAATATTCAGCAGCTCATCTTTATCCATGCCTCTGCCGCTCATTACTGCCTGAAAATACCCGGTGACTGCCTCATGCATCGCCCTGCCATAAATAACTGTATGGTGCTCCATAATAGGTACTCTTAAAATGTTGACATATTTATATTTAAGCGGGCAGGTAAGGTAATCGTCGATGTGATAATAGCTTAAATTAATTACTCTAGCCGCAGATTGTTCATTGACAACAGGCTTGACTTTATTACGTACAGGAGCAAAACGCTGTATCAATTCAAGGGCGCTTGACTTCTCTTTAAGCGCTTCAGGCGCAACCTCTCCTACCGACTCAATCACAAACTGGCTGACTTTCCGCGCCCTTTTACCGCCGTAATCATCGGCGCTGGTAAGATAGAGTTTATCTTTGGCCCTGGTCATACCGACATAAAAGAGTCTGCGCTCTTCCTGTATATGGAAATCACCCGTCGGCAACACCTCTTTTATTAAATGGTCATCCAGTTCAATAGGCTGCTTTCTCCTTGGTAACGGAAATTTGCCCTGGGCTAGGTCTACCAGAAAAACCACTCCAAACTCCAGCCCTTTAGCCTTATGAATAGTAAGTACATTTACTGCGTTGATATCATAGAAATCAATATCCACTGTAGACGGGTCATCCCCGGCTTCAATTAAAAGGTTCAGGTGCTTCACAAAACTTCCCACCCTATCATGACGGGCAATAAGCTCAAAATTCCTTACGATATTAAAAAACTTAGCGATATTCTGTATTTTAGACTCTTTTTCAGGAGTCATATCAGACGTCAGGCTCTTTAGATACCCCGTATCGGTTAAGAATAAATAAAGAAGCCTGCCCGTTGTCTCTTCCCTTGAGGCTTCTACAAAATGTTCAAAATCACTAAGAAACCTTAAGACCTTATCTTTTGTTGCCTGATTTACATCATTGAACTCAGGTATCTGCCCGGCATCCTTGAGCACGAAATACAAGGGTTTATTCCTGCGCCTGGCATAATGCGAGAAATAACTTAGATCCTTCATATCAACTTTATAAACTTCCGATGTTAATAAATAATACAGGTTCAGCGAATCATATATATCAGCTGATGCACGTAAAAAACTTATGCACATCATCACTTCCGGGCGCGAATAAAGCCCATGGCTGCCGCTGAACTGCCACGGTATATCCTGCATATTCAATGCCTGCAAAAAAGCCTGTGAATCGGAATTAGAACGCACAAGTATGGCAAAATCGCGGTATTTGAATCCGCCTTTTGAACACTCTTCCTTTATTACAGCGGCCACTTTATCAGCTTCGTCAGAATTAGTATCGAAATGCAAATAACGCACAGCTTCTCCTTCGCCCTTAAGACTGATAAGCCTCTTGTTGATATTCGCCTTGATTTCAAAACGATCGGGGTTATTATTTTGTATCAGGCGGTATGCGGTGTCTAATATCGGCTTGGTGGAGCGGTAATTCTGTATAAGCGTTATCTTCTCTGCATCAGGGTATTCGTTCATAAAATTCAGCACATTGCTATAAGCTGCACCCCTCCATCTATATATGCATTGATCATCATCTGCGACTACTGCGACATTCCTGCTCTTCCCAGCCAGCAGCTTAATCATCTGAAACTGCGAGAAATTTGTATCCTGGAATTCATCAACCAGTATATATTTGAATTTATTCTGGTAACCATTAAGCACCATGGGATGAGCCCTTAAAAGCTCCAAAGCCATATAAAACTGACTGGCAAAATCAACTACCCCCTCTTTAAGCAGGAGTTCCTGGTATTTCATATAAGCATGCGCAACTTCAACCTGGTGGGCAGCTTCTTCTTTTAAGATCTCATCGTTACTGCCGGCGGCTTTCTCAGAAAGAGACCCGGCATATTTTAATAACTCGCTGGCTGATATATCTTCGTCTTTTGCCCTGCTAAAAAAAGAAATAAGCGCCTGTATGAAACGTGTAGGCTCTGCAAGCGGACGATAGTAAGAAAGGTCGAATTCAAAGAGGTGTTCTCTTAAGAAAACCGACGCCTCTGCCTGATTTAACACTTTAAAATCAGGGCTCAATCCCGACTGTATGGGATTTTCCCTCAATATCCTGTCTCCAAAAGCATGAAAAGTGGATATCCATATATCTGTGTATCCGTAAGGAACAAGCATATCAACCCTCTCTTGCATCTGGGCTGCTGCTTTATCTGTAAAGGTAAGGGCTAAAACCTGATCAGTGCTTGCTAAGCCCTGAGATATCAGCCAGGCGATCCTGCGCGTTATAACAGTAGTCTTTCCAGTGCCTGCGCCTGCGATTATTAACAGCGGGCCTTCTTTAGAGGTTACTGCTTCTTTCTGCTCTTTATTTAAACCTTCAAGGATATCGTTCATATTATAGATATATGCGTTCACTGTTCACTGAGCACAGTGCACAGAATAAGACTTAATTACTATTTCCGTGAACCGTCCACTGTGAGCTGTGGACCCTGCCTGCCGGCAGGCAGGTAATTCTCTATTCTATCTTGACATTATAATATTTTCAAGTATACTAAATTATTCGTAAAAGGAGCTAATTATGCTAAAGAAATGTTTTATATGCAAAAAAGGTGAATTAAAGGGCCGCAGTGTAGTACGCAAAGGTATGGCCAAGAAACAAGGCGGTACCGGAAGTAAAATAGTCCGTTCGACCAAACGTAAGTTTTTCGCAAACCTTCATAAGATGCGCATATTGGTAAACGGCCATCCTCAAAAAGTATATATCTGCGCGAAATGCATTAAAAAAGGCGCATTCGCCAAGGCAAAATAATCTCAAATCACTGATTAAAAAATATATCCCTGGCTTCCAGTATAGTACTACTCTGTCCTCTCCAGTTATCAAATGCCGGGGTATACACCAAATCAAAACTGGACGCGCTCATCAAACTGCCCTTAAGGCTGCCTAATCCAAATCCGATTGCCTGATAAGTCACCTTTCCGTCAGTCACCCAAAATTTAAGCGTATCCCTGGAAAGCACGCATGGCTGGGATTTCAACTTAAGCCCGCGTGTCAAGAATAATGGTTCCGGGTTACCCGCACCAAAAGGCTCTAATGATTCGATTTCACCGATAACCTTATTATTGATATCTGCTAAACCCAATTCTGCATCAATATCAATACACGGTATTAAATCAGCGGCATCAAGCCTTTGTGAAGCTATATCATTTATATATTTCCTGAAGGAATCTATATTATCTTTTGCAATCAATAAGCCTGCGGCATGACTGTGCCCGCCAAAAGACTCAAGAACGCTTTTACAATCAATAAGCGCATTAAATAGATGGAAGTTCTTGATGGAACGTGCCGAGCCCTTACAGTGGTCTTCGCTTATTGAAATCAGCACTGTTGGCCGGTAAAACCTGTCAGCTAATTTCGAAGCAACTATACCCAAAACACCCTCATGCCAATCCTCTTTTGCTATAACTATTACTTTGTGTTCCTTAAAATTAACTTCACGGTCAATTATACCCTGTGCCTCATCTAATATTTTATTTTCAATACCCTGGCGCTGGCGGTTCTTGTTATTAAGTTCATCCGCTAGCTCCATTGCCTCTTGGGGGTCCTGGCTTAACAATAATTTCAGGGCAGAATCAGCATGTGCAATACGGCCACTTGCATTTATGCGCGGGCCCAGGATATACCCTACATGGGTAGTAGTAATAGACCTGTTTTTTATTCCGGCTGCCTCAATAAGCGCGCTGATGCCCAGTTTAGCGGTAGCAGGCAACCTTAATAATCCCTCTTTAACTATGATCCTGTTTTCTCCGACCAAAGGAACAACATCGGCGATAGTGCCCAGCGTAACAAGATCCAATTCGCTAACCAAATCCCTGCCTGTCAAAGCCTGGCACAACTTATAGGCGACACCGACACCGGCTAAATCCCTGAATGCATAACCGCTCTCTTTGATTTTAGGATTTATTATCGCTGTTGCCCGGGGTAAAGACTCTTCCGATAATTCATGATGGTCTGTAATTATTACATCGATCCCTGCGTTAATCAAACTGCTTATCTCCTCACGGCTATTGGTCCCGCAATCAACGGTAAGTAGCAGGGACACATTATTATCCATGCAGATATTTAAAATATTCCTGTTCAACCCGTATCCTTCACGGATACGGTCCGGGATATAGTGTATTACCGAAGCCCCCAGGCCAAGAAGCACAGATTTAACCAGGGCTATAGAAGTTATCCCATCAACATCGTAATCTCCGTAAACCAGTATCTTATCCTTCTGCCTGATCGCGGATTTTATCCTTTCTACAGCTGCCTTCATCTGGCTAAAACAAAAAGGGCTTGAGAGGTCTTCTAATTTAGCGGCGATAAACCTAACTGCCTCTTTAGGCTCTGTCAAACCGCGGTTTATGAGGACTTGGGCAAAGACATTTGAAAAACCCAAGACTTGCCTGAACAAATCCTGGGTTTCTGGGTTTGGGCTGGCGATATTAAGTATTTTATGTTGGTGCATATAGGACTGCTGTAGTGTTACATCTTATCCGGCAGGGATACGCCAAGCAGCTTAAGGCCTGTTGCGATAACGGTTTTGGTAGCAAGTAGTAAACAAACCCGGGCTTTAGTCAATGATTCATCCTGGCCCAATACCCTGTGCTTGTCGTAAAACTTATGAAAACTCTCTGCCAGCTCTTGCAGGTAAACTGTTAACATGTACGGGTCCTGCGTGCTCACGCAAATATTCAGTATATAGGCAAAAAGAGAGATCTCTTTCATAAGGGCGGATTCTTCCGGCTCCTTTAAAAGATCTAAACCCGGGTTCTTTATTTTGATGCCTGTGTTTTTGAGGATACTGGATATCCTTGCATAAGCATATTGCACATAATATACCGGGTTTTCAGAAGTCTGTTTTTTTGCTATAGTTAAATCAAAATCCAGATGGCTGGAAGTCTTACGCATAAGGAAGAAAAATCTAGAAGCATCCCTGCCGACCTCATCAAGTACTTCGCGCAGGGTTATATATTGGCCGCGCCTTGTAGACATCTCAACGGACTTACCGTCCTTAAAAATACTGGCCAGCTGTACGATGATTATCGTAAGGCTTTCAGGGTCTTTACCAAAAGCCTGAATAGATGCCTTAAGCCTTTTTATATAACCATGATGATCCGGGCCCCACATATCTATCAACCAATCAAAGCCCCTTGCATATTTATCCTGATGATACGCGATATCAGGGGCAAGGTAAGTGAAGCTTGTATCGCTTTTTATAACCACCCTGTCCTTATCATCACCGAAGGATGTTGATTTTAACCAAACTGCGCCTTCATGCTCATATATAAACCCGTTTTCCTTCAGTTTCTCAAGAGTTGCATTGATTTTCCCGCTTTTCCTCAGCGCCTTCTGGCTATACCATGTATCAAAGCTGACCCCGAAATCTTCCAGCTCCTTCTTTATGCATTTTAAAATATAGTCCGCAGCATATTCGCTTAGATTATCCTGCTTACAATGATCCTTTATTGCCTGGGCTGCTATATCATATATGTATTGCCCCTGGTAATGATTCTCGGGAAACTCGACCTGTTCTCCGTTAAGCTCTCTGATGCGCAGGCCTACCGACTTACCCAGGATCTCTATCTGGTTGCCTTCATCATTAAGATAATATTCCTTCTTTGCTTTATAGCCTGTAAAATTGAGGATATTGGCCAGGACATCTCCGACAGCAGCCTGCCTGGCATGCGCCACTGATAAAGGCCCGGTAGGATTGGCGCTTACAAATTCAATCAATACCTTCTTGTTGCCCCCGATATTTGTCTTAAGGGCCGCCTCTGCCTTCTCTGCTATCTGGCTTACCCCTTCATAAAAATAACGGTCACTGAAATAAAAATTCAGAAATCCTGCTCCTTCTGCCTTTACATCTTTTATATATTCTTTTAAATCAGAAGAAGCAATTTCCTCCTTAATCATAGAGGCCAAATCCTGGGCAATCAACATAGGAGGCTTCTTTAACACCTTGGACATCTTCAAAGCGGTATTGCTGGCAAGGTCTCCGAACCTTCTATCAGCAGGAAGGTCTAAATACAGATTCCCGTATTGTTCCTCTTTAAGCCCCAGCTTATTTAAAGAAACTCTTATAACCTCAATTATTTTATTTTGGATATGTTCTCTCATTTTGAAACTTTTGGTTGGTGCTTGTAATAAGGCGAGAAAAAGCTTTCAGGGTTATTTTTTCTTTGATGGCCCTCTTGGGAGCCTGACCCTTTTAGTATCTGACCAGAGATTCTCCAGGGCGTAAAATTCCCTTTTAGGCTTAAGAAATAAATGTACTATCACGCTACGGTAATCAAGGGCTACCCACCCCGATTCGTCATTCGGAGAAACCTTAACAGTGCTCTTTATACCCTCTTTCGCTAAATCCTCTTCAATGGATTTAGCGAAAGAGTTGATCTGCTTCAATGATTCCCCGCTTGCTATAACGAAATAGTCACATAAACCAGAAACCCCGTTCATATCCAGAACCGCAACATCCTGGGCTTTCTTGGTCCTTATGAGTTTGCCTATACGTAAAGCTAAATTCTTTGGTTCTATTTCTGAATTCCCCCTTAAGAGGAGTTATTTCTTCCCCAGGATCTTATACATGCCGGTATTGCAATCCGGGCATTTACCTTTGACCGCAGCCCTGCCGTTCTTCATGGTTACTTTCTGTTCATCCTTCATTTCTTTCATGCTCTTGCATTTTACGCAATATCCTTTTTCGCCCATTTTACTTCCTCCTTCTGCGTTGTTTACTTAACTTGATGACTCCGGTTAAAATCTTCACTCATTATACACCTTAAAATGTTGCGGTCAATTATTTTTTCGGAAGCGCCTGGACCGCTCCTCCTCTATTTCCCCCACAATCTCTTCTGTCAGGTCCTCAAGTGTGACAATGCCCAGTGTTTTCTTGTGGCTATCAACGACTATAGCTATCTGGATCTTGTCCAGCTGGAATTTTCTTAAGAGCTCGCTTACCCTCATAGCTGCCGGGACATAATAGGCTTCATGCACAAGGTCTTGAATGACAAAAAGCCCTTTATCTCTAAGGATATACAGCAGGTCACGCGCATATATAATGCCGATTACATTATCTATTGCGCCTTCATAAACTGGCAGCCTTGAATGCCCCTGCTCTACGAATATATTCAGGACTTCTTCGGAACTGGACTTAATGTTTACCGCCACTATCTTTTCCTTAGGCATCATCACGGTTTCGACTTTCGTGTCCCCGAATTCAAAAATACGGTGCAGCATCTTTCTTTCTTCGTCGGTAAGCACCCCCTCTTCTTTTCCTATCTCTATCATCGTGCGTATTTCTTCTTCGGTTATTAAAGGTAGCCTCTTGGACTTCTCTACTTTGAATATCTTAAGTATAACCGTGCTTATACCGGTAAATATAAGTATTACCGGACGCAATGCCCTTATAAATACTTCCATTATCGGTGCAGAAAAAAGCGCTATCTTCTCAGTATGTTTGGTAGCCAGCAATTTCGGAGTTATATCGCACATAATAAGGATGAAAAATGTAGATGTGAAGGTAGCTATCATCACGCCCCAATGATACCCAAATATATGCACGAAAATCCCGGTAGCTATAGCAGAAATGGCGATATTAGCAAAATTATTGCCTATTAATATGGCGGCAATAAAATTGTCTAATCTGGCAACCAAATTTTGAATATTCTTTGCCCTTTTAATGCCTTTCCTTATCATATGGCTAAGGCGTATTTTACTGAGCCCGATTATCGCAGTCTCAGATGCAGAAAAGAAGAAAGAGCACAAAACAAATAAAATCAACATTAATATTATTACGGGCAGCGAAAGTAATTTATACATATCAGGATTTTATAAACAATTCTTTATAAAGCTTCTCTTCTATATTTTTTACCGGCCCAATCAAGGCGAGGTTTAACCCTTCTTCCTTAAAAATCGCCTGAGCCAAGCCTCTTATATCTTCCCTGGAAACGTTATTTATACCGTTCATTATCTCTTCAACAGAATATAGCCTGCCTATAGTGGATATGGATTCTCCGATCCATAGCATATGGTCCATAGTATCCTCGAGCGATAGCATTAATTGCCCGGCATAAAATTCTTTTGCCCTTTTAAGCTCGTCTTCCGTGATAAGTGTTTCCCTGATCTTTTTTGCCTCTGCCAATATAAGCTTAAGCGCCTCTTCTACTTTGGTATTATCAATACCGGCATGGATGATAAACGAGCCGCAATCATGGAATTTTTTTACCGCAGCCCCGATTTCATAAGCTAAGCCGCGCTTTTCCCTTATTTCGTTAAAAAGCCTGCTGGACATATTCCCGCCCATAATGATATGCATAAGCGCTAAAGCATATTTCATAGGATGGTCTCTCTTTAAGGCATGAAAAGCTAATGCAAGATGGGTCTGCTCTGTATCTTTATGGAAAAGGTTTAACTGTGGTTTTGCCTGCTTGATGCTTACTGGCAGGAATTCATTATCCTGGCCTTGTCCTACGCCTGAAAATATTGTCTCTACTTTAGAGGCAAATTTATCCGGATCAAGTTGCCCGGCGGCGCTGACAATTATACCTGAAGCTGCATAATACCTGCGCTGGTATTCAACCAGGTCTTCCTGTTTTATGCGCTTAACCGACTCTTCGCTTCCGGCTATACTCATACCTAAAGGCTGAGCCGGCCAAAGCAAAGCATCCAAGAGCTCATAAACATAGCTCTGCGGAAGATCCCTGTACATCTTTATCTCTTCGAGGATAACCGTCCTTTCCTTTTCTATATCTTGGCTGTCGAGTAAAGGATTAAGGGACATATCGGCAAGTATATTAAGACAGAGGTCGCAATATTGAGCGGGAGCCTTCACTAAATAACAAGTAAGCTCTTCAGAGGTAAACCCGTTAAGGCTGCCTCCGATACCCTCTATAGACTCTTTTATTTCCCTGCAGGAATATTTCTTGCTTCCTTTGAATATCAGATGTTCAAGGTAATGGCTTATGCCTTTATTGCTGTTGTTTTCATACCTGCCTCCGGTCTTTATCCATATACCCAAAGATAATGACCTGCGCGCCTCCATTGAGCAGGTAATTATACGCAAGCCGTTATCAAGTGTTTTTTTGTCGTATTTCATTTATATTTTAAGAGAAGAAACAAATGCTGCAACTTTATTAATAAAGGCTGGGTGCTTACTGCATTCTTTTATCTTTTTCACTATTGCGCTGCCGACAATTACTCCGTCTGCTATTCTGGAAATCTTCAAGGCCTGGTCCCTGTTTGAGACCCCAAAACCTACGCACACCGGCTTTGAGGTTATATTCTTTATTGCCCTGAGGTTTACCAGCAGGTCACCAGGAATATTGCTGCGTGGACCGGTTACACCGGTTGTGGAAACATAATAAATGAAACCCGTAGTATTCTTTGCTATAAATTTCATCCTCTCCCTGGATGTGGTAGGAGAGACAAAAAATATCGTATCTAAACCTGTCTTCCTTGCTTTTTTTATCAATCCGGCGGCTTCATCGGGCGGCAGATCCGGGACAATAAGCCCGTCAACTCCGCTTGCAACCGAATCCCTTACGAACCTGTCCTGGCCGTAACGGAATACGGGGTTATAATACGTCATAAGGCACAGCGGCAGTCTTACCTGCTTTCTAGCCCTTCTTACAGTCTGAAGTATATTAACAACGTTAACCCCTTTATTTAAAGCCTCCTGGGAAGATTCTTGTATTATCGGCCCGTCTGCCATAGGGTCTGAAAAAGGGATGCCTAATTCTATGATATCAACTCCGGCTTGCTCAAGCCGGATTATCAGTTTTTCTGTAGCGCTCAGGCTTGGATACCCGGCAGTAATAAAAGCAACCAGGGCTTTTTTGTTTTTACGCTTTAACTCTTTGAATTTTTTTTCTATCCTGTTCATAGCTTAAGCTCTTTTGTTGCTATACCCATATCTTTGTCACCCCTGCCGGAAAGACAGACAATTATAACAGAGCCTTTCTTTATCTTGCCGCGTAGCTTCTGCAAAAAAGCTATTGCATGTGCTGATTCCAAAGCAGGTATTATGCCTTCATATTCTGAAAGCATCTTAAATCCCTGAAGCGCTTCTTTATCGTTGACACAATAATAACTAGCCCTTTTGATAGACTTATAATAGGTATGCTCAGGGCCCACTCCAGGATAATCAAGGCCGGCTGCTATAGAATAAGCTTCCTTAACCTGGCCAAACTTATCCTGCAGCAACCCGGATTTAGAGCCATGCAGGACACCGATACTTCCGGCTACTAAAGTAGCCGCATGTTTCTGGGATTTTATCCCCCTGCCGGCTGCCTCTACCCCGATAAATTTTACGCTCTTATCTTTAAAGAAGGGGTGAAATAAACCCATAGCATTACTGCCCCCTCCGACACAGGCAACCAGGTAATCCGGAAGTTTGCCCTCCTGCATTTTTATCTGTTTTCTGGCCTCCACACCGATTACTGATTGAAAATGCCTCACTATCAAAGGATAAGGATGCGGGCCGGCTACGCTACCTATTATATAATAGGTATCACGCACATTTGTTACCCAGTCTCTTAAAGCTTCTGTCATGGCATCTTTCAATGTCCTGGAACCAGAAGTAACAGGGACAACACGGGCTCCCAATAATTTCATTCTATAGACATTTAAAGCCTGCCTTTCTATATCTTCTTTACCCATATAAACGAAACACTCAAGGCCAAAAAGTGCAGCTACCGTAGCAGTGGCAACTCCGTGTTGCCCGGCACCGGTTTCGGCTATTATCCTCTTTTTGCCCATTCTAACAGCAAGCAATACCTGGCCCAGTGTATTATTTATCTTATGCGCTCCCGTATGCAGCAGATCCTCTCTTTTTAAATAGACCCTTGAGCCGATAAATTTACTTAAACTCTTGGCAAAATATAACGGCGTAGGCCTGCCTGCATAATCTTTAAAATACCCGCTAAGCTCGCGCTTGAATTTAACATCGGTTTTAACCCTGTTAAACTCATGCTCAAGCTGGTTCAACGCAAACACCAGCGTCTCCGGCACGAATCTGCCGCCGAACTCTCCAAAATGTCCCTTTTTATCCGGATTCATATTTTTGTATAGTGGTTTAAAATTGTGTTAGACCTTTACCTAAAGCGTCCGTAATCCTGAACCATAGGTTATCGAGATTTCTCAGCATCTCAATTACAACTGATCCCGCATATTCAACACCCATGGGCGCATAATAATAACGGTGACTGCCCATCTCAAAAAATGCCCCTTCGAACAAAAACCTTATAAGAAAAAATACCAGGTAGACAAAGATGTGGAACACCAGCACAGAAACAACCATAAACAGAAGACAGCCGATCAAACAATTTAAACAACCTCTTTTGTTCTTAAGTGATTCTCCGCAGAACCTGCACTTAATCGCCTCATCCTGTATTTTCTCTGCACAGTAAGGGCACTTCTTCATATTTTGGTTCTTTTTACTGCGTTTATAAATCTTCTGACCCTGGCTGCGTCTTTCTTTCCAGGGCGCGATTCCAAAGATGAAGAAACATCAACCCAGTCGGGACGGACAATTTTTATTGCCAAACCCACATTTCCGGCTGTTAAGCCTCCGGAAAGAAAAAACAATTTATTATTTCTTGGGATGCCCTTTAATAATTTCCAGTCAAACCTGCGGCCAGTCCCCCCGGCAACATCCTTGTCAAAAGTATCAAAAAGCAAAGCATATACATTATATCTGTTTATCTCCTTCTTATCTATAGCTTTTCTTACCTTGAGGCATTTTATTACCCTGTAGCCTTTAAATCCTCTGCAGAACTGCGGCGTCTGCCCGCCATGCAATTGTAAAGCATCTAGTTTACACGAACGTAAAATATTTTTTATGGACTTTCGGCTTCCCCCGACAAATACGCCGACTTTCATTATCCCCGAAGGCAAACGTTCAATTATGCTCTTTGCATCTATAGGGCGTATATACCTGGGGCTTTTTTTGTAAAATACAAAGCCTAAGGCATGCGCCCCCAGCCTGATTGAATCAAGGGCATCTTTAATGTTAGTTATCCCGCATATTTTTATCTTAACCATTTAAGCTACCAGCCCATTATTTCTTCTATTTTCTGACGGACATCCTGGCTGCTCATAATAGCTTCTCCGATAAGTACGGCGCTTGCCCCGAGAATCTTGAGAAATAATATATCCTGATAAGTCTTTATCCCGCTTTCTACTACGACTATTTTTTCTTTAGGGATAAGCGGGAACAATTTTTCGGTTATTTTGAAATCCACTTCCAGCGAATGAAGATCACGGTTATTTATACCGATTAGCGGCACTTTAAGGTTCAGGACTTTTTTCAGCTCTTTCTCGTCATGCACCTCTACCAGGCAATCAAGTCCGAGCTCTTTTGAAATCCCCATCAATTCAACCAGCTTATCCTTAGAAAGTATATCTGCTATAAGAAGTACTGCATCGGCTCCAAAAACACGGGATTCATAAATCTGGTATGCCTCCATGATAAAATCTTTCCTTAAAACAGGGAGGTTTGCATTATCTCTGGCTATCTGTAGATAAGATAAGTTCCCCTGAAAAAAATCTTCTTCGGTCAATACCGAAATAGCCTGTGCCCCGGCCTCCTGGTAAGCAGCTGCAAGTTTAGCAATGTCAAAATCTTGGCGTATCAGGCCTTTTGACGGAGAGGCTTTCTTCAACTCAGCAATAAGCGATATCTGTTTTGGCTTAGCTATAGCCTGGGTGAAACCACGGGCCTCGGGTAAACCTGTTAGCCTGGATTTAAGCTCATCTTCGGGCAAGGCTTGTTTTGCAAGAAGTAATTTTTCTTTCTTAACTTTTATTATTTCTTTAAGCGTGTCTTTCATAGGTTTAACGGGAATATTCGATTAAAAGTTCTAATTTTCTTAACGCCCGGCCCGAATCAATAGATTCGGCTGCAAGCCCCATACCGCTTTTTATAGAACCGACGGTTCCTGCCGCAAATAATGCTGCCGCAGAATTCAAAACAACTATATCGCGGCAAGGACTTTTACTCCCACCTAAAACATCCATTATGACCTTTTTGTTACCGGCGATATCGGAAGTTTGTAAATATTTCAAATCTACCCTTTTGATATTAAAATCTTCCGGGAAAATCTTATAAGTCGATATCTTGCCATTGCGCAGCTCTGAAACCACAGTAGAATCTGAAACCGATATTTCATCCAGGCCGTCATCACCGCATACAACCAGAGCACTCTTACTGCCTAGCTTCATCAATACGCTGGCTAAATCCCGGGTAAGCGCAGGCTCAAATACTCCGATCAATTGATGTGTTGCCGAAGCAGGGTTTGCCAAAGGACCCAATATATTAAATATCGTCCTCCTGCCTATCTGCTTTCTGGCAGGCATGGCGTTCTTCATAGCCGGATGCATTCTCTGCGCAAAAAGAAAAGCTATGCCTATATCATCAAGGCATGCCTCTATCTTTTCTACGCTCATCTCAATGTTCACGCCTAAAGACTCAAGGATATCGGCGCTTCCGCAGCAGCTTGAGACTGAACGGTTTCCATGCTTTGCTACAGTAACACCGCATCCGCTGGCCACGAATGCCACTGCGGTAGAAACATTAAAAGTCCCTTTCTGGTCACCACCCGTGCCGCAGGTATCCAGTATCTCTTTCTCCTTCGGGCTTATCTTCACGGCAAACTTGCGCATTACCCTGGCTGCAGAAGTCAACTCTTCGACAGCATAACCTTTATCCTCCAGGGCCAGCAAAAACCGGACAATATCCTCCGTAACGGCTTTACCTGCCATTATCTCCTCCATGGCAGAATACATCTGCTCAGGATTTAAGTCCTTTTTTTCTTTTAATAAGGTTATAGCTTCCTGGATCATATGCTTTGGATTTTGATTAAAACTCTTTCAGGCGGCTTTCAGGAAATTAGCAAGTATATCCTTGCCGCATCTTGTCAATATGGATTCCGGGTGGAATTGCACGCCCCAAGTCGGAAAAATCTTATGCTTTAAACCCATTATTTCTCCTTCTTTTGTCTTTGCTGTTATCTCAAGGCATCCGGGAAGAGAGCTGCGCTCGACAATCAATGAATGATACCTTGTAGCTTCAAAAGGATTAGGGATCCCGCGGAATATTTCTTTACGATTGTGATAAATCAACGAAGTCTTGCCATGCATAAGTTTACGCGCATTGATTATCTTGCCCCCATAAACATAACCTATACATTGATGCCCCAGACAAACCCCTAATATCGGGACTTTGCCTTCAAGTTCTTTTATAACGGCGCAAGATATTCCGGCATCCTCCGGCCGGCCCGGACCGGGAGAAATCAATATCTTAGCCGGCTTTAACCTTTTAATCTGGTTAATAGTAATCTTGTCATTTCTATAGACTTTTACGTCCTGGCCCAGCTCGCCCAGATACTGGACCAAGTTATAGGTAAATGAGTCATAATTATCAATCATTAAAATCATTCTTTTTCTCTCCATATCTTTGCGCCTAGCCCCTGCAGCTTGGATTCCATATTTTCGTAACCACGTTCAAGATGATAGATCCTGGAAACTGAAGTTCTGCCCTTGGCACACAAGCCGGCTAATACAAGCCCCGCAGAGGCCCTCAAGTCAGATGCCATGACCGCAGCCCCGCTAAGCGATTTCGCCCCTTCTACCACCGCATGCGGACCCTCTCTTTGAATACGCGCTCCCATACGGTTAAGTTCGGCAACATGCATAAAACGGTCAGGGTATATCTTTTCTGTAATTAGGCTTATCCCGGGAGTAACGGTCATAAGACTCATGACCTGCGCCTGCATATCCGTGGGAAAACCCGGATAAGGCAATGTGGTAATATTAATTGGCTTTAGCCTTCCCTTATATTTTACCCTTATTGAACCGTTACTCTTATATATGCCTGCACCTGCTTCCTGCAGTTTATCGATAAGCGCGCCCAGATGCTGGTACAATGCTCTTTTTATAGTTATATCTCCGCGCGTAATAAGCGCAGCGACCATCAGGGTGCCTGCTTCTATCCTGTCAGGGATTATCTCGTGCTCAGCACCTTGCAGGTGGTTTACACCCTCTATCTCAATTATCGGGGTGCCGTGGCCCTTTATCTTAGCTCCCATCTTTATCAGGAACTCCGCTAAATCTACTACCTCAGGCTCGCAGGCAGCAGATTCAATCACTGTTTTACCTTTGGCTAAAACCGCTGTCATCATTACGTTATCAGTAGCCAGCACAGAAGAACCGAATACGCCTCCCAAATAAACATAGGCGCCTTTTAATTTTCTGGCATTGGCAATAACATAACCCGATTCGATATTGATATCCGCTCCAAGAGACTTAATGCCTTTTAAATGCAGGTCTACTGGGCGCACACCTATAACGCATCCGCCCGGCAAAGAAACCTCTGCCTTTTTAAAGCGGCCTAAAAGCGGGCCCAGGACACAGAATGAAGCGCGCATGGTAGAAACAAGCTTGTAATCCGCAAAATATTTGAGTTGTTTACCCGTTGTAATCCTGACATTTTTGCCGTCAAGGTCGATGTTCTTGCCCAATGACTTAAGGATCTTGAGCATAGTATTTGTATCCCGCAACATCGGCACTCCTTTAATCACACAGGGCTTGTCCGTTAACAGAGTTGCCGCAAATATCGGCAGTACCGAATTCTTTGAGCCAGAAACCTCAACTTCGCCTTTTAACCTATTACCGCCTTCAATTATAAGTTTATCCATATTTAGCTATTATGACCCTTTCAATATCATTGTAATCTTTAACCTTACCTATTATCTCAAATTTATCATTTTTGTAAAAAATATTTTTTATTCTTTCCGCCTGGCCCAGGCCTGCCTCAAAAACTATGAATCCGTTTTCTTTCATAAATGAAGGCGCATCAGAAATTATCGCTTTATAGAAATCCAGGCCGGAATCCCCGCCGTCAAGCGCTAACCTCGGCTCAAAATGGATCTCTTTTTCTAATCTGCCTATCATACCTCTTTCTACATACGGGGGATTCGAAACTATGAGGTCGTATTTCTTCCGCGGATTAAGTTCCTTGAATAAATCGCTTTTTATGAAATTTATCCTGCCTGCAACTCCGTTTCTATGAGCATTATCCGCAGCCACTGATAGAGCGCCGCCGGATATATCAACAGCATCGATGGATAATGTTTTCGGGCATAATTTTGCCAAAGAAACAGCTATGCATCCGGAACCTGTGCCAATATCCAAAACTGACGCCTTGCCTTTAGCGGAAATATTTCTTATTATACCTATGCATTCCTCTACCATGATCTCTGTCTCGGGCCTGGGGATAAGCACGCTCCTGTTTACCTTAAATTCAAAACCCATGAATTCGGTCTTGCCTAAAATATACTGAAGGGGCTCTCCGTTAAGCCTGCGTTTAAATACGCTAGAAATCTTAGAAAGCTGCCTGCGGTTAAGTATAACACCTCTTGCGGAATATAAAGACACTCTATCGCACTGCAGGACATCCGTAAATACAAGTTCAGCTTCGTTCATTCAGCTTATCCTCGTTAGCTTTGATAATGGCCGATATTAATTCATCCATATCGCCTTCTAATACGGACTCAAGCCTGTGAGAAGTAAAGTTTATCCGGTGGTCAGTAACCCGCCTGTCAGGGAAATTATAGGTTCGTATTTTTTCGCTCCTGTCTCCGCTCCCGATTTGAGATTTACGCTCTTCTGAGACCTTTTTAAATTCTGTTTCCCTCTTTACCTCCAATAGCCTTGCTCTTAAAATCCTCATTGCCTTTGTTTTATTCTTAAGCTGAGACCGTTCATCCTGGCAGGCTACAACCATTCCCGTAGGTATATGGGTAATACGCACTGCCGAATCGCTCTTCTGCATATGCTGGCCTCCGGGGCCTGAAGACCTGTAAGTATCAATCCTTAGGTCTTTAGGGTCAATGACAAGCTCTACGTCTTCGGGCTCAACTAATACTGCAACAGTAGCAGTCGAAGTGTGTATTCGGCCCTGGGCTTCGGTGTGAGGGACGCGCTGCACCCTATGCACTCCGCTTTCAAATCTCATATGTTTAAAAACATCCTTGCCTTTTATAGCAAAGACTATTTCCTTGAACCCGCCTAATTCAGTAGGGTGGGATGACATTACCTCTACGGCCCAATTCTTGGTTAAGGCATATTTGGAATACATCCTGAAGAGGTCAGCGGCAAACAGCCCTGCCTCCATGCCCCCGGTACCCTGGCGGATCTCCACTATGACATCTTTACCGGATTCTTCATCCCTGGCTTTCAATGCCTCAATAAGGCTTTTCTCCAGCTGTTGTTTCTTCTCTTTGAGCTCATGTAATTCGCTGTTAGCAAGCTCAATGAATTCTTTATCATGCTTGGCGCTCAGCATAGCCTTAAGCTCGTCAATATTCCTTGCTGTCTTCTCATATTCCCTGAACAATGATACTTTATTGGATATGGAAGAAAGTTCCTTGGCAAGCCTGCTGTATTGCTCTTTGTCAGCTATCACCTCCTGAGAAGCCAACAAGTGCTCAAGTTCGCTATATCGTTTTTCAAAAGCCTGATATTTTGACAAATCAAGTTTTTCAGCCATTTGATTTCTTATACTTCTTAATAAACTTCTCTACCCTTCCCGCTGAATCAACAAACTTTTGCTTTCCCGTAAAATAAGGATGGCACTTAGAACAGACCTCTACCCTTATGTTCGGTTTTGTGGAACGGGTATGGATCGTCTCTCCGCATGCACATACTATCGTACAGTCTTTGTAATTGGGGTGTATTTTTTCTTTCATTCTTCCTCCTGTTTTTAATTCTCCAACATTAATGGTTCATACTGTTTAAAAACTCTTCGTTGTTCTTGGTCTTGGCCAGCTTTTCTATCAGAAGCTCCATCGCCTCGACGTTATTCAGCTCATTAAGCACTTTCCTTAATATCCATATTTTTTGGAGCTTTTCCTGCTTCATAAGCAGCTCCTCATGGCGTGTATTCGACCTTTTTATATCAATCGCCGGATATATCCTGCGCTGGAAAAGATTGCGGTCAAGCTGGAGCTCCATGTTGCCGGTGCCCTTGAACTCTTCAAATATTACCTCGTCCATCCTGCTGCCGGTATCGATAAGAGCTGTGGCAATAATCGTGAGGCTTCCGCCTTCCTCAAGCCCTCTTGCGGCACCGAAGAACCTCTTAGGTTTCTGCAAGGCGTTGGAATCAATACCGCCGGATAAAACCTTGCCGCTATGCGGGATTACAGAGTTATAAGCCCTGGCAAGCCTTGTGATACTGTCTAAAAGTATAACCACATCTTTCTTGTGCTCTACAAGGCGCTTAGCTTTTTCCAATACGATCTCAGCGACCTGCAAATGCCTCTCCGGAGGCTCGTCAAAGGTAGAAGAAACCACCTCGCCGTTAACATGCCTCTGCATATCCGTAACCTCTTCCGGCCTTTCATCTATTAGAAGAACGATCAAGATAGATTCCGGATGATTTGTGGTTATGGCATTGGCTATCTTCTGCAGCAATACTGTCTTTCCGCTGTAGGGCTGGGCGACAATCAAGCCTCTCTGGCCTTTGCCTATAGGTGTAAGCAGGTCCATGACCCTCATCGACAATTCCTCGGGTTTTGTCTCAAGGTTGAATCTCTCCTGGGGATAAATAGGAGTAAGGTTGTCAAAAAGGACTTTTTCTTTTGCATCTTCGGGATTCTCAAAATTCACCGCTTCCACCTTAAGAAGGGCAAAATATTTTTCTCCCTCCTTCGGCGGCCTGATCTGGCCTGATACGGTATCCCCCGTCCTTAGGTCAAATTTTCTGATTTGAGAAGGAGATATGTATATATCGTCAGGGCACGGTAAATAATTATAATTGGTTGACCGCAAGAACCCGAAGCCTTCAGGGAGTATCTCCAATATGCCCTCCCCGAACATCAGGCCCTCTTTCTCCGCCTGCGCCTGCAGCAATTTAAATATCATCTCTTGTTTTCTCAAACCGCTTATGCCGTTAATATTCATCGCCTTGGCAATCTTGTTCAACTCGGATATTTTCTTATCTTTTAATTCGCTTATTACTAACTTTTCCACAACTTCCTCCTTATTTTTTCTACCTGTACGCTTGTATTTTTGAAACTGCGGTTATTATCTATTACAAAATCCGCTAAGCGGAGTTTATCCCGGATAGGCATCTGGTTTTTAGTCCTATCCTTAATCTCTTGAATGCTGAAACCTCTTTTACCTGAAAGCCTCCGAGCTATCGTATTTGCTGAGGCCTTAACCACGATCACTTTATCTGATATGCGGCTCAACCCTGACTCAATCAATAAAGGGACATCAAGCAGTATTATCCTGTATTTACTGGCAGATATTTTCTCTTTTATGGCCCTGATTACTTCAGGATGAATGATGCTGTTCAAACTTACCAAAGCCTTCCTGTCGCAAAATACACGGCCTGCAAGGCGTACCCTATCAATATGCCCGTTCTTCCTTAAAATCGCCTTACCGAAAACCTTTACTATCTTATTGTAAGCCTTTGCCCCGGGGGAAACTGCCTTGCGCGCGAGTTTATCAGCATCTATCACATAAGCGCCGAGCTCACGGAATAGACCTGCCACGGTGGACTTGCCGCTGCCGAAATTACCGGTCAAGCCGATGACTAATTTTTTATTATATTTCTTTTGCTTTCTCATACAGCTTTATGTATTGCCTGGCGGATCTTTCCCAAGAGAAGTCCGCTTCCATCGCATTAACTACTAATTTAGCCCACTCTTTCTTATCAGTGTAAACGGCAAGAGCTTTTTTTACTGTTTCCGCAAGCGGATTACAGCCATACTTATAAAAGACAAAGCCGTTATCTTCATTTACGCTGTCAGCTAAACCTCCGGTATTAAAAACAATCGGTATACTGCCGTACTTAAGGCTTATCATCTGCCCAAGGCCGCAAGGTTCATATTGAGAAGGCATCAGAAACATGTCTGCACCTGCATATATTTTATGCGCCAGGAGATCATCAAAAGCAAAATTGACAGATATTTTCCCGGGGTATTTTTTGGCTGCGGCTTTAAGTAATTTCTCGTATCTATCTTCTCCCTTGCCCAGGATGACCACTTGAAGCGGCAGACTGCATATCTTATCAATAGCCTCGCAGATAATGTCAAAACCCTTGTGCTCCACTATCCGGGAAACCATGCCGACTACCGGCACATCTTTCTGCGGGAGAGAACAGACTTTCTGCAGGTCATTTTTATTTACTGTTTTTAAATGCACGTCTTCCGGTGAAAATTTCCTGGCGATAAAATCGTCTTTCCGGGGATCCCATATAGAATAATCTATGCCGTTTAATATTCCATAAAGCCTGTCGGAACGCTCCTTCAATAATCCTTCAAGCCCGAAACCAAACTCCGAAGTCTGTATATCCCGGCTGTACCTCGGGCTGACGGTATTAATAATATCGCAAAACCTTATGCCCGCCTTAAGCAAATTCACCTTGCCGTAAAATTCCAATCCATCAACGCTGAAAAATGAATTATCTAATCCAAGTTTGGGATATTCTTCTTTAGGAAAAATCCCCTGGTAACCAAGGTTATGAAGCGTTAAAAGTGTCTTTATATTTTTATAATAAGGGTCTTTTGAATAATTTGCCTTTAGATAAACCGGTATCAGGCATGTCTGCCAATCATTGCAGTGGATAACATCCGGCTTAAGGCTAAATTCTTTAATCAGCGCAAGCGACCTATTGCAATAATAGGAAAACCTTTCAAGGTTATCCTTATAATCACCGTTGGAATCCGTATATAAAGACGGTCTGTCAAAGAAAGCCTTATTCTCTATAAAAAATATATTAATCCTGCTGCCGATAACTGCCTTATAAGTTGCATTTCCTGCTTTGGAGAGCTTGAATTTAGCCCTGTCCACCAAGGAATATAAAGGCATAACGATATTTACTTTTACGCCGAGTTTCTCTAAAGATAAAGGCAGCGCACCAGAAACATCGGCAAGGCCGCCTGTTTTTGCAAACGGGACAACTTCAGAAGAACAATACAACACCTCAATCATTTAATTTCAGCTCCTTCATATCCAGCCAGTTTAAACCTGACTTCATATCTACCGTAATAGGGACATCAAGAACAAGCACATGCTCCATGGCATTCTTTACCATCTTAGAGAAAACATCCATCTCTCCGTTCGGGACATTAAAAATCAGTTCATCATGCACCTGCAGGATCATCTTTGATTTTAACCTGGCAGCAGATATTTCTTTTTGTATCCTGATCATCGCTAATTTTATAAGGTCGGAGGCGCTTCCCTGTATAGGGGTATTTACTGCCTGGCGCTGCGCCAGCTGCCTTATAGATTGGTTTTTGCTGCTTATATCAGGCAGGTACCTCCTCCTGCCAAGCAGAGTAGTGACAAACCCGTTCTTTTGAGCTGTATCTATCTGGGAATTTATATACTCTTTGACTTTGGGAAATCTTATGAAATAAGCGTCGATAAAACTCTGGGCCTCGTCCTGGGATATGTCAAGATCACGCGATAATCCAAAAGATGTGAGGCCGTAAATTATGCCGAAATTTACCCTTTTGGCTGTCTCACGCATATAATCCTGGACCTGGGGCTCTTCTACAGAATAAATCAAAGAAGCAGTCGCTTTGTGGATGTCTTTATTATTTCTGAATGCGCTAATCAGGTTTTCGTCTTTGGATAAATGCGCCAAAACCCTGAGTTCTATCTGTGAATAATCGCAGGACAATAACCTGCTGCCTTTATCAAAAGCAATCACTGCCCTTCTTATCTGCCTGCCAATCTCAGTCTTGACCGGTATGTTCTGAAGGTTTGGATTGCTGGAGCTGAGCCTGCCCGTCTCAGTCAGGGTCTGATTAAAAGAAGTATGCAGCATGCCTGTGTCTTTATTGACAAGATTCGGCAGTGTATCGATATAGGTATTCTTTAATTTAGTCAGCTGCCTGTATTCAAGAAGCAAGGCAGGAAGTTCGTGTTTCTTAGCAAGGGTCGTTAAAACCCCCTCATCTGTCGAGGGCCCGGTTTTACTGCGCCTTACGACGGGAAGTTTCAATCTTTCAAAGAGCACATCCCTTAACTGCTTTGGTGAATTTATATTAAACTGGGTGCCGCTTAATTTATAGATATCATCAACAAGGGCAATAAGTCTTTTTTCCAGTTCTTTGGAGATATCATTAAGCAATTTTGAATCTATTTTTATCCCGCCTATCTCCATCTCAGACAGGACTTCAGCCATAGGCATTTCTATTTCTTTAAAAAGATTGATTAGGGATTTTTTATTCAGCTCATCTTCCAGAAGCTCTTTTAACTCAATTATTAATTCAAGGGAACTTATTCCGTCATCGGGGTTGAATTTAACCGGCCTATCCAGATAATCAAATGCAATATCGCTGATAAGATTGTTGGCCTTAGCAGGGTTTAAAACATACCCGGCTATCATGGTGTCAAAATATAGGCCTTTTAAATCAACGTTTTCCCTGGCTAAAACGAACTTAAGTCTCTTGAGGTTGTGCCCTATTTTAAGGATCGAAGGGTCCTGCAATACGATTCTTAGGTTCTGGCCCGGGTTATTTACTTTAAAAAAATCTTTTCCTGTTGATAAATAAAGGCTATCAAAAGATTGCCCGGATAAATAGAGCAGGTTGGCGCCCTTGATGATGCTGCTGAGCTGGCTGTCTGGTATCGCCAGAACCTCCTGCTTATGTTCATTATTAGCAGGTTCATTCTTATCCAGATCTTTAAGCCATTTCTTAAACTCAAGGTGTTTATATAGCCTGGCAAGCGCATTATTATCCGGACCTACAGGACGTAAATCCTGCAGGCTAAAATCAATATCAACATTGCTGTCAAGCAAGGCCAGCTCCCTGCTCAGTCTGATAATTTCTGCATTATCGATGATGCTGCTCCTGATTTTCTCCTGTTTTACTTCATCCACCCTTGATATTAATTCATCTGCTGAGCCGAAAACCTTGACTAAAGATACGGCAGTCTTTTCTCCTATACCCTTTACACCGGGTATATTATCAACATCATCACCCATCAAAGATATAATATCGATTATAGAAGAAGGTTTTACTCCAAAACGCTCCACTACCTTATCCTGGTCATATACTATATCTCCGTCTTTATGCGGGCTGATAACCACCACCCCTTCTCCGACAAGCTGAAGCATATCTTTATCTGAGCTGATAATAACCACGCAAAAACCGGCCTGCCTTGCGCGCTTTGTTATTGTTGCGATTATATCATCAGCCTCGAACCCTTCTTTTTCTATGAGCTTTATGCCGCTGGCAGTTATGATCTCTTTGATATAACCCATCTGCTCTGCCAGGCCGTCAGGCATAGGAGGCCTCTGCATCTTATATTCTGCGTACTTCTTCTGCCTGAAAGTATCCCTGGAAACATCAAAACATACGCCAATGTACTCAGGCTTATGCTCGCTAAGCAGCTTGTTGAGCATATTCACAAAACCATATATGGCATTAGTCGGCAGGCCAAAGGATGTCTTTAAGTCTTTCAGCGCGTAGAAAGCCCTATAACAAAAAGCTGTTGCATCAACCAGGTATATTTTCTTATCCTTCATTAATTTTATTCAAGGAATTCAATTTTCTCGGTAGGAAAGAATTTTTGTGGTTAACTATTCCGATAACAAAGTTCTACGGATATTATCAACGAAGTCGCGGATCTCGGCGTTAGATTCATCCAGTTGCATAGCATCTATGCCTTTCTTCAACGCCCCCACATCGTCTCCGCCTTCGTGCATTTTCTTGGCTTTTTCAAAGTAATACTTGGAAAGACTCTTATTATCCTTGCGGGCTTCGATCTCATTCATCAAGTCAGCAATCCGTTCTTCCTGTTCCGGGTCATAAGTTACGCCGGAATTCAAAGCTAGTATGTCGCTTCTGCGCTGGATTGCCCTCTGGGTCCAGGGGTCATTTACATCGCCAAGTTCTGCCCTTTTGCCCCAATAGTAAACTGCTTTATTGAGATCTCTCTTGCCTTCGTAGAATAAAGCCAAATTAGAATAAGCGCTCAGGAAATACTGGTCCGCTTTAATGGCTTTAAGATAATATTCTTCTGCCTTATCTTTCAGGCCCTGTATTTCGAATATTATAGCCATATCATTGTATGGAACGGCATATAAAGGATCGAGTTCAATTGCCTTCTTATACAACCCCAGAGCCTGGTCATAATTACCAACCCGCTGGAGCTCTATCCCCTGAGACCTATATAACCTGGCCTGCTCCCTTAACGCGCCAAGGCCCTGGACCTCTCCTGCGGCATAAGAAACTGGCACGCTGCTGCTTTTTGTCTCAATCTGCTGCGAACCTTTAAACAGGTTATCGTAAGGAAGATAATTGCTAACCGCTTCCTCAGAGAATGCAGTGTGGGCAGAAAAAAAACTAAACGTTAAAAAAAACGTAAACCCTATTGCTATTTTCACCTTATTATAATTATGGTGGGAATGGTTAGGCATAAATTATGTATTAATAATATCTTATAAAATTTAAAACGTCAAGAAAAAAATTACATCAACGGCTCCATCTCAAGAGCAGGGTGCTTTACCTTAGAAAGGAAATCAAGCAGTTCCTGTGAATTAGTCGCCACGGTCTCATCAGCTATTTTATCCAGCAGGCCGGGCACGCCTAATTCCTGGGCGCGCTTCTTCAACTTATCAGACAACATTTCTTTAAGTTCCTTGGGCATCCACACCAGCCTTTTTAATCCGCCTTCAGCGCTTATGAATTTTTTGCTCGCCAAATAAAGCTTCCCTACCCCCAAGAACCCCGGAGTCTGCGCCCCTCCCCCTACAGAACCGGCCAGAGTAGTGAAACTCATACCGCATGGGGTCATGCCTGAAAAATCACGGTGCACAACCATAACCCCGTTTGCCTCGGGGATTATCGCAAGTATGCATTCAAAACAACCGCATGAAGATTGAGGGGAGTCCATCAAAGAATACATGCTAACACTCTCAATTGTCTTATTTGACTTAAGGTGCACAAAATCGTTTATCCCGGACCATTTACCTAACTTGGTGTCGATAACCGCGCCTTTTGCCACCGGTTGATTCGGACCCGTAGGCGTTATTTCATAAGAAGCTTTGCCGTCCAGCCAGGAATAGGCGCCGCATAACCCCAGGCGCTCGGGCGTGATTATGCAAACGTGGTTCGGCGCAAATGACTGGCACAACAGGCAGGAATAAAAAGTATCCACGCTTTCATCGGTCATACCGCTTATGCGTTCATCCCTTTCATTAAAAGCTGCCCTGGCTTCATGTCCAAACAATCTTTCAACATCCTCTTTACGCGTATACATCTTTACCTGGACCTTATCAATAATACTGCTGTACTCCTGATGCATCATGGCATGAAGGATGACCCCGATATGTTTAAGCCTGAAACCTTTATCAAAGGCATCCTTGGATATCCTGATCCAATTCATATCCCTCTGGCCTATATGCATTACACCCATAGCGTAGTTAATAAAACGATGGATCTGTCTCTCTAATATAGGTTCAAAATCTTTTTGCATTTTGCGCCCGGAGACTTCTAGGATGAGCGCCAGCGGCATACTCTTGGAGTTTTCTTCTTTTTCGTCTATTTCCGGGCCGATCAATTCCACCTTCCCGTCTTCTACATTTTTAGAATCCCTGCACGCAAGGAACTCAAAAGCGGTATTGCCTTTACCGCCGAATTCAACGTATAAGTTTTCTCTCCTTACCCTCTCACCCTCAAAAGCAGCAGCGTAAGGAACAGGAATATCAATATTAGTTACCTTGACTTTCAATCCTCTTGTCTCTATGCATTTACCGGCAAGCTTTTTATAATCCTTCTCGGTTACCAGCGCCTCATACAAAGTAGTATCGATCTTGCCCAGCTGCGGCACATCAAGATCCGTAATAATAGGAAAACCCAAAGCCAGCGCGCCAAGCCCGGTTGCGACCAGCACTTCATCTACATGGCTTAACAGGACGACGAAAGCCGGGACTTTTGTCCTGGTGTAATTCAATATCTCCTGCCATTGCCCGGGCTTATAACCACCGTACATCAAGGGAGCCCTGATTGCCCAATTAACAGAATAAATCGCGGATAAATAATCCTGGCCTAACGGGACTATATAGTTATCAAGCCCGATCTCGATCTTCCTCTTTTCAAGCTGCTCTTTAAAAGTTTTACCGTTAGCGGTCCCTGCCAGCAGGCTCACTATGCTCCTGCTCTGGAAATTCCTGATCAGCTCAACGGCTGAATCTTCGTCTTTTGCCGGACCCAATATAACGGCGATACCGGCTATCCTGCCGTCTACTAACTGTAACCCTAAAGAACGCAGCAGGGTGTCAGATAAAAAGCCTGTTCCCGAGCCGCTGGGATGCTTAGCGTCAAAATAACTCAGGGCAGCCAGTATCTCTTCGCAGATAAGCGTAGATAAACCCTTGTTAAATATCCCGCCCAATGCTTCTATATTTACTCCGTTTGCGCTGGGTTCGTTTTTACTCAAACGCAAGGCATCATCCAGCGCCTGTAAACAATCACCAAGCGTCTTGACTTCTCTTTTAAGGATCGCGTTTATAAACGGGAGGTAAAAATTAGTCTCAGGAAATGCGATCTTCTGTGCCCCGGATTTCTTGGCTATTACGCTATTTAATGTTTCCCGGGTTAAATTTATGACCGCCTCATTCCCTTTGCTTCCTAAATTGATTAAGACTTCTGACATGATTAATCTCCTGTGATTTTTATTAGGTTTTCCGCCAAGTTTATACCATCGTTAAGGCAATCTTCCCATGTTTTTTCTGCCTGAAAAGCATCCCTGCGCGATGCAACAGAGCCGCATGCAAAAATATCCTTATTACTGGTCCTCATTAAATCATCAACAGCTAAACGGGAATCGATTGTCTCGATGCCGCAATTTTTCAAGAAACCTACATTTGCCTGCCTGCTATCAGTAAAAATAACTGCAGAAGCTGCTATAATCTTTCCCGAATAAAGCTTAACGGCCTGGACCTGGCCTTCGCCGATTATCTCCTGCGGCTTACTCTGGATCACCTCGACCCCCACGGGTAAAGCCTGCGCCTGACTTGGCGCCACTTCAGAAATTATCTTTACTCCTGTCTGATATTTAGCAGCTAAAGCCTCGGATAAATGCAGAGAAACATCATTAAGGCCTACCAGGCAAATCTGTTCATCAATAAAATAAGCGGTTATATCCTTTGCATCCTGCAGGCTGTAGAAAGAAAAGACCCCTGTTTTTCTGGAGCCGGGTATTTCAGGAACAACAGGTTTTTGTCCCGATGCGACTACCAGATAATCAAAGTTTAGGCTTGCCTGCTTATCTTTAAGGCTGAGCTGTTTTTTAGAAATATTGGCTGAGACAACGGCGCTGTCTTTAAGAAAATTTATATTGCTTTTGCGATAGAACTCTTCTTCGCAGACAAACAATTCTTTCTCTTCGTTAATATTACCTGAGATCAGTTCCGTAAGCTTCCGGCGGTCGTAAAAAGGATAGTTTTCTTCTGTTATAATACTTACTTCAAATTTATCAGATTTATTTTTTAAGTTTACGGCTGCGGTGTGGCCTGAAACCGAACAGCCGACTATGATTATTTTTTTCATAAACTAAAGACCTGCCTCATCCAATACCATAGGCACAACTTTATCCCAGCCTATCGGCATAATATGGATACCCTGGCACATAGGCCTAAGCTCTTTGATTAATCCGGCTGCAATTTTTACCGAAGCCTTGACTTTATCCTGTGCCTGCTGCATCTCAGCAATAAGGGAATCAGGGACAGATACGCCGGCAACGTTCTTATTCATAAATTTTGCCATGCCGGCCGACTTAAGCAGGACTACCCCCGCAAGTATTGTGGTATTAAGGTGTCTTGTCTTCTCTATAAAAACTTCAAACTTTCTCACATCATAAACCGCCTGAGTCTGGAAGAACACTGCTCCGGCTTCTATCTTCTTTTCCATCTTTATGATCTGAGGCTCTATCGGATCAGCTCCGGGGTTGACTACTGCCCCAAGGCAAAACTTAGGGAGAACGCCTTCCAGCTTGTTGCCGTTCATATCCTGACCTGACTCTAAGCCTTTTATTACTTGCAGCAATTGCACAGAATCAAGGTCGAATACCGGCTTGGCATCGGGATGATCCCCGGATTTAGGATGATCGCCGGTAAGCACCAAAATATTTTCAATGCCTAAAGCAGCGGCAGAAAGTATATCTGATTGCAAGGCAAGCCTGTTTCTATCCCTGCAGGTAACCTGGAATATCGGCTCAAAACCCTTCTGTTTTAAAAGGCTGCATACCGCAAGCGAACCAAGGCGCATGACTGAACTCTGAAGGTCGGTAACATTGATCCCGTCTACTCTTGCACGTACAAGCTCTGCGTCCTCAAGAATAGTCTTAGTCTCTATGCCTTTTGGAGGGCCGATCTCGGTGGTCAATAATGATTTCCCGGATTTTATCTTCTCGCTCAGAGTCATATTATTTTTTAAAAATAATGATTACCGCTATTATTATCAATAAAAACCCTGCCAGGTAATTCCATTTCATTCCTTCTTTTAAATATAGCACCGAAAAAATTGAAAAGACCGAAAGGGTGATAACTTCCTGTATAGTCTTAAGCTGCGCGGCTGAGAACTGATAATGGCCTATACGGTTTGCGGGGACCTGGAAACAATATTCAACAAATGCTATCATCCAGCTTACGAATATTGCGATCCATAACGGAGAATCTTTATACCTGAGGTGGCCATACCAGGCAAACGTCATAAAAATATTTGAAATCGTCAGCAGTATTATTGTGCGCATGTATTATAATCAAAGAACCGCATTGTCCTGCGAAATTTTTGCATTTACTAGATTACGCATCAACATAGTCACGGTCAGCGGCCCTACTCCGCCCGGTACCGGCGTGATGAATGAGGCTTTTTTTGCTGCCTCTTCAAACTCTACATCTCCCACTATCTTGCCCTCTACCCGGTTGATGCCGACATCTATTACGACAGCATGCTCTTTTATATCCTGGCCTTTGATCAGATTAGGCTTACCGACTGCCACAATCAAGACTTCGGCCTTGCTGGTATGCTCTGCCAGCCTGCCTGCTTTACTTGTGCCTATATGGCAAACGGTTACAGTGGAAAATTTCTCCAGCAGAAGCAGGGAAAGCGGCTTGCCGACTATCTCGCTATGTCCTACCACTACAACTTCCTTGCCGTATAAATCTATCCCGCTCTCATATAAGAGCTCCATCACTGCCGCGGCAGTGCAAGGCACAACCACTGCTTTGCCGAACATTATCTTACCTATATTAGCCGGGTGCAGGCCTTCGACATCTTTTTCGGGTTTTATAAATTGGCTTATTTTCTTGTAATCTATATGCTCCGGCAGCGGCATCTGTATAATAATCCCGTTTACCTCAGGATGCATATTGTAATCTTCTATAAAATTTATAAGTTCTCGTTCTGTTGTATGCTGCGGCAGCTTATGCAGGCGGTAATCTATGCCGAGCTCATCTGCCACCTTCTTCTGGGATCTTACATACGCCTCTGCACCGGCATTCTCCCCCAGCATAATGCTGACTAACACAGGTACGGACATAAAGCCGGCTATCTTTGCTTTTATCTCCTGCTGTATCTTGGCTGCAATGGGCTTACCCTCTAATAGCTTTGACAACTTGCGCCTCCGTTTTAGCTCTTATTTTCTTTATATCTTTGGCCTTCTTGTCCAGCTCTTTCCTGATACTGGAGGCCAGCTTAGCATCTGCCAAAGATTTAAGGTTTATCTCCACATTCAACAATGCCGAAAAAAATGCTGCCTCAAGTAAAGCTATGGCAACGCCCACATCGCTGATTAAATTAATATTGCCTTTCTTTACCAGCGGCGGGCATAACTTTGCGGCTTCAAAACTCAACCTGCATACCATAAAAGGGACATCCAGCGCGTCTCTAAGGTTCTTGCTGGCATAAGCAGCCACATCCAGGTCCACCATATCAAGCAGCTGGAATTTCAGTTTCTCAGATTTATCAAGCAATACTGCTAATTCTTTTTCGTAACCGGCGTATTTTTTCTTGCCGATAGTAAAATTAATTACCATGCTAACCAGGGCAGCGCCAAGGGAAGCGCTTAAAGCGGCGGCCGAACCCCCACCCGGAGCAGCAAGCCTGGCTGAAAGATCATTCAGATAAACAGCTAAAGACTGTTCTTTGTATTTCAATAGCCTATCCTCCTGTTGATTTCAAATGCATTCTTTATGAGTTCTATCTTTGGCAGGGCTTTTGTATCACCTGTAATACAGACCACATCAAACCTTGCGTTCTCGTTGAATATCTTGTTTTCTCTAAGGTACTGTGCTGCAGTCCTGGATATCCTGGATTGTTTTTGCACGGAAACGAATTCAGCCGGCCGGCCAAAATCGCACGAACGCCTGGATTTTACTTCTATAAAACAAAGATAACCGTTATCTTTTGCTATAATATCAATCTCGCCTGAGTTTTTCCTGTAATTTCTTGTTATGATATTATAACCGTTATCCTTAAGGAAACCTAAAGCGATGTTTTCACCGATGAGCCCGCTATTAACATTATTATGCTTTTGCATAGCAAAAAGTTTTTCTGTGTATGCCGGAAGGCCCGAATCTTTTAATAGCCCTCCTGTGTTTCTCGGTCGGATAACCTTTATGAATAACAAACCCGTATTCAGGATATATCCTGTCGTAGACGCACATTATCCTGTCCCTTGTTACTTTGGCCATAATCGAAGCACAGGCTATGCTCTTAGACTTGGAATCTCCGTCTATTATCGGCAAACATGGATAAGCTGCCGAAAGTTTTACGTTTCCGTCAACTATAATATAAGGCCTGCGTTTATTCAGGTCTTTTATCTTTGTCAAAAGTCCGCCTATGGCGCTCTCCATAGCAGCCTGCGTTGCCTTAAGGATGTTTATGCGGTCTATCACTTCTTCGCTTACTATCCCTATCCCGAAAAAACATTTATCTGCAATTTCCAAATACGCGCTGAGCCTCTGCTGAGAGGATAATTTCTTAGAATCATCGATACGGCTCTTAAAGCGCTTATCCTGGATACAAACGGCACCAGCGACAACCGGACCTGCCAGCGGGCCGCGCCCGGCTTCATCAACTCCGATAATAAGGTCGTAGCCGCTCTTTTTTAATTTTCTTTCGTAATACAGCATTTAATGCTGATTAAGATATTGATTCGGCTTCTTCTATCTTAGTAGCTCTTTTACCGACTTTGCCTCTAAGGTAATAAAGCTTGGCCCTCTTAACCTTCCCTGAGCGTATTATCTCTATACGCTCTATGGAGGGAGAGAATAAAGGGAATACCCTCTCGATACCTTCGCCGTAAGATACTTTCCTAACGGTAAAGTTCTGCCTTGAGCCCGAGCCTTTTTTGGCTATGACAATCCCCTCAAAGGGGTGCAGGCGGATCTTATCATCCGCTTCCGGGATCTTGACAAAAACCTTGACGGTATCGCCTACATTGAATTTCGGCATTTCTTTTTTTGTAAACCCTGATTCGATAAGTTTAAGTTTATCCATTTTTAATGCTCCTTTCGGCTGGTGATTATAAGATCAGGCCTTCTTTGTTTTGTCCTCTTTAAAGATTCTTTTTTTCTATAATCTTCGATTTTATTATGGTCACCGGACAAAAGCACCGCAGGGACGGTCATCCCTTTGAATCTTGCGGGCCTTGTGTATTGAGGATATTCTAATAGGTTACCTTCAAATGACTCAAAATTCAAGGAATTTTTGTCGCCCAATACTCCGGGTATCAGCCTTACTATGCTGTCTATTAAAACCATTGCCGGAAGCTCGCCCCCGGTCAAAACATAATCTCCGATAGAGACTTCCGTATCAACCAGATTGTTTCTGACCCTTTCATCTATGCCCTCATAACGTGCGCATATTATTATAAGATGCCTGGCCTTAGATAATTTTCTTGCAAGTTTTTGATCCAGCTTTCGGCCTTGCGGACACATGAGCACGACTTTGGCTCTATTTAACCCCGGTTTTGCTTTTATTCTTTCTACGGCGTTAAAAACCGGCTCAGGCCGCATCACCATCCCTGAACCACCGCCAAAAGGCCTGTCATCGACCTTCCTATGCTTATCAGAAGAATAGTCCCTAAGATCATGGACGAAAATCTTGACTTTGCCTTTATTCTGCGCGCGCTTTATAATAGATTCATTAAGGATAGGGGTAAACATTTTCGGGAATATACTTATTATATCAACGCGCATTCTGTATGCCCCCATTTTGATATGTGCTTAAAAAACATCTCTTAAACTCCGGGAAAGAACCTTCTGCTATCGCTTTCCTTGCCTGCCTCATCAGGTCCAGGTAAAAATAAATATTATGCAGGGAAACCAGCCTAAGCCCGAGGATTTCTTCGGTATTAAATAAGTGCCTTATATAAGCCCTGGAAAAATTCCTGCAGGCATAACATGCGCATCCGCTGTCTATCGGACTGAAGTCCTGTGAAAAGGCAGCATTCCTTATGACAAGCTTGCCCTGGCGGCTAAAGGCAGTTCCGTTCCTTCCATAACGCGTAGGGATCACGCAATCAAACATATCAATCCCCAAATCAATTGCCTCTATTATATCCGAAGGAGTACCTACTCCCATTACATAGCGGGGGCAGGTTTCCGGCAAAACATCCGCAGTCAGGCTGACGATATTATATACCAAGTCCCAGGGTTCGCCAACAGAAACTCCTCCGATGGCATAACCGTCGAAACCGATTTCTGTTAATTTATTGGCGCATGTAATCCTCAGGTCCTGATAGGTTGAGCCCTGAATAATGCCAAACAGCAACCTTTCGTATCCTTTATTTGCCCGGTCCAACTCCGCTTTTTTGATTTTTGAGCGCCTGGCCCAGTCAATCGTGCGCTGCATGGCTACCAGCGCATTATCGCGGCTTGCAGGATAATGCACGCATTCGTCCAGAGGCATTATTATATCCGAGCCTAATATATACTGTATATCCATTATATCCTCGGGAGTAAAGACGTGCCTTAAGCCGTCTATATGAGACTGGAATTCCACGCCGTTATCATTAAGCTTCCTTAGTAAAGCAAGGCTGAATACCTGGTATCCCCCGCTGTCAGTAAGTATCGGCCCTTTCCATGACATAAAATTGTGCAGGCCTCCTGCTTTTTTTATTAATTCCATACCGGGCCGTAAAAAAACATGGTAGGCATTAGATAGTATTATCTGCGCCCCGCTTAAAGTTAATTCTTCCGGCGACAAACCTTTTACGGTCGCCTGCGTTCCTACCGGCATAAAACACGGCGTATCTATACTGCCGTGGGCGGTCTTGATTTTACCGAGCCTTGCCTTTGTATTTTTATCTTTTTTTATTAATTCAAACATTTTTAAATTAGCGGAATAATTGACTGGTTGACCATTTGAATCGAAAGAACTTAAATTAGATAATCAACGAATCAACTATTAAACGAATCAACGGTTCAACTATATAATCAACATCGCATCTCCATAACTGTAAAACCTGTACTTCCTGTCTATAGCCTCCTGGTAAGCCTTTTTTATAAGCTTTTCTCCGGCAAAAGCACTGACCAATATGAATAATGTGGTTTTCGGAAGATGGAAATTAGTTATCATGGAGTTAACGTAACGAAATTTATACCCCGGGTAAATAAAAAGGCTGGTTTTGCCTGAACTTTGTAATGTCTGGCCGTAAGACTCAATAGACCTTAAGGTAGTCGTCCCCACTGCGATTATATTCTTCCTGCTCCGCTGCGCATCATCAATCATCCTAATTGTTCCTTCAGGGATAAAAAAATATTCCTCATGCATCTTATGCGTTACGACATCCTGGCTCTTTACCGGTTTAAAGGTAGCTAAACCTACATGCAAAGTCAGGTACCCGATTTTCACGCCATTGTCTTTTAGCTTATCTAATAGCCCGCTGGTAAAATGCAACCCGGCCGTAGGTGAAGCTACTGAACCAGGGACCCTTGCGTAAATGGTCTGGTAGTATTCTGAGTCAGAGTCGGAAACCTGGCGTTTTATATAAGGCGGAAGCGGCATAACACCCAGCGAATATATTGACGGGATATCCGCAGTACTGAATGATACTTCGTTATTGGCGCTGATCCTGGCTGAAATTTTGCCTGAATCAAAAATAACCTCCTGCCCGCATTTAAGCCTGGCTGGTTTAACGAGGCACTCAAATACCGGACCTTCCTTTTGCTTTAACAGCAGCAGCTCTACCCTGCCGCCTGTCTTTTTATGCCCGATGATACGGCAAGGAAGGACTTTTGTGTCATTCAGGAATAAAAAATCATCTTCAGTGATATACTCTGCTATATCGCTGAACTTACGGTGCTCGATGGTTTCTTCCTTGCGGTTTAAAACCAGCAAATTGGCACCAGAGCGCTCTCTAAGGGGGTGCTGCGCGATTAAATCTTTAGGCAGGGTATAATCAAAGTCGGAAAGCTTCATTTTAAAAATCCATATCCTCGCAATATCCTATCTCTGTGCCAGGATAATAATAGCTGATTATATCCGAGTAAACGGCTCCGTTCTTGGCCATAAAATAAGCTCCCCACTGGCACATACCGACACCATGGCCCCAGCCCTTGCCTTCGAATACAAAGTTATCGCCCTGGGCCTTAACATCAAAATTAGTGCTCCTTATTAGATTCGGCCCCAGGATAAGCCTGAAGTCTTTAGCTGGTATGCGCACTGTTTTCTTGCCGGATGTTATGATTAAATCAGTTATTCTCTGCGACTTATCCCTTCCATCGATACCTATTGTGTCAATGCTTACGGTTTTATGCCCCGCATCGGATAGTTTCTTAATAAGAGTACCTTTATCAATAGAATATGTCCAATGAAAATGCGGTGAGTCTTTACAGAAATTACATTCTACCCCCTTAAGCGGCTTGAGATTTGTTTTCCATAGCAAAGACGCATCCTCGGTGTGGCCTGCGCACGCTGCATGAAAATAAGCAGGTATTACCCTGCCTTTATAACATATAATCATACCCTTGGTTTCATCTACGGCTTTATTTGTGCGGTACCGCTCCGAGGCACGCCCCCCGTAAACCTGCGAATAGATATCGCTCCTCATATCAAAATCCTTCGCCTTATTCTCTCTTAGCTGATAAGCGGCATAAGTCCGGGAAACAATTGCCTGCGCCTTCAACACCCCGAAAGGCCAATAATGGGAGACTTCATGGTAAAGAATCCCTTTTATATAATCTTCCATCTCTATATAGTTTACTACCATAAATTTATCCTTATCGTCCTTTATTATTTCTATAAAGCCCCTTACTTTAAGATTATTGATGTTGATCGAGTCTGTGTCAGCCGCTTTTAACGTTATCCTGCTGCCTTTGAATTTTATGCCTTTAAGCATAATGCCGCCGGTATAAGTTGTTACATCGGATACTAGGTTCTTGCCGCGAAAAAGCACAGAGCCGTTCTTGGGGTTCGTTA
>QZKH01000001.1 GCA_003598025.1 Candidatus Omnitrophota bacterium | reverse complement strand
CACCTTTTTCAACAACCCCCTCGAAGGCTACCGCACGCCCGTCCCAAACAAAACCACCCAAACCACCAAAAATAAAACCCCCAAAAGAGAGGGCGGGGCGATTTAGGGTAATTAAACATGGTTTACGCTGGGATTTGCACACGGCCTTTATCCTCTGGGTAATTCTTGAAGTATTTGGCTATTCTTTCGCAGGAAGAACATATATCAGCTCCGTTGCAGACTTCACAGAACGGAAGCACTCCCTGAATATTTAATCCTGCGGTCTGCTTGCATGATTTACATTTAAAATCCTCACATGCCTGACAAGCAAGATAAGGCATACCTATGTGAGGACAATTTTCGCAATCCGCTGTTTCACAAACCTCACAGGGATTCTCTTCTTCTTCAAACGTTGCCGAAGGTTCAAAAGCCAATTCCCGTGTTTTTTCATTTATCTTGGAAAGATCTATTTCCGGCAAATCAACCAGTTGGAGTTGAATCTTTACATAGCCAAAGCCGTTACAGGGCAGTTTTACCCGTTTTGTGGCTACACTGCCTTTGGCATTGGCGATTACAATACTGTAAGTGTAAAGATTACGCGCGTGGGCGTCATCCTGCGAAGAATGGAACGCTCCCATGTCGTGGTGCGAGTGGATTATACCGTCTCCTCCCAATTCTTCTTTAAATTCGCAATCGACAGAGCCAACCTCCTGCTTAGGAATTTTAAAGCTGGTTATGGTATTATCCTTTACCCAGAACACAGCTCCCCACTCCTTGTCGCCCATGCGTTGACTGATATACTGCCACTGGCTCCAGATACTCCAGGGAATCTTGAGGGTTTCTTTGTGGTCATGTTCAGCGCAAAAACCGCATTCGCCGTAATTTTTTACCTTTACGTCAAGGATATTACTCTTCTTTTCCGCAGTTTGTTCTAAAGTAAACATATCGGACCTCCTTTATTTTTCTTCCAATTCTGCAAAATCTCTAAAAGTGCTTTGTCTTTAAAAGTGTTTGTTTTGATCTGCTCAATTATCTTGTTATGTTCCTCATCACGAGCTTCTTCTTTGATCTCCTCTATCTCATCTTCGTTATAACGCTCTTCGCAGTCAGGACAATAGCCATAATCAGAGCTGTCGGGATCTATTCTGTCACAGTCATTGCACTGCGAGCAATCGCTGCAATATCCGTAACCATCCGGTATATGGTCTTCGATATTATCCAGAATGTTTTCCTCTCCCTCATTTCTTGCGTCATCTAAGATTTTGGGGCAGATGTGGGAAGACTTCTGAATATGGAGTTTTCCCAGGTCATCCATAAGGCAGAGCTCTTTATATGCCCGGGATGACACCCCTGCTGCCGCGGCCAGTACCGCTGGTATTACCCAGGAAGGGGTAACTGTATAACCGCTTTCCTCTTCTTTATTCTCCAGAGATAACGGAAAAGTCTTTGAGACATTCAGGATTGTGCCGTCATAGCCTATCCTTTGGTAGCCTAAATCATTCTTCTTGCAGAAAGCGCATATTATCTGCTGGCTTTTTAAGTTATCCGTGCAGCAGAATACGTCGCCTCGCAAAATCTGGCAGTCTATGGGTTTTTCAATGCGCGAATCCTGAATTTCAACTCTTATCCCTTTTCTTACTCTGGAAATAAGTTCTTTTAAGGCCACTGCCTTCTTCTTGCCGACAGTGCTTTCCTCTAAAAGGAGCCTGTTGAGGTTTGATACCTCAACTATGTCGGAATCAACTAAAATCAGTTCTTCTATTCCTGACATGGCAAGAAGAAGCGCAGTCCAAAAACCCGTTCCGCCGCATCCCACAACTGAAGCAATCTGCGGGACATGTAAACCGTCTAACAAATTCTGTCTTTCATAAATAGCTTGTTCTGGCATAGTTCTTCCCTCCTATATAATCGGCTCAATTAAGCCCTGCCCGTTTAATTCCTCAAATTTACACGATACATCCTTATCTTTATTTGATAAAATGTTCCGAAGACTTGAGAAGGCTTCCGGCAAGATCACTGTCCCTAAAGATTCAAGGTTGATTACCCGGAGTGATTTGATTATCTTGAGACAGGCTTCCTTCAAAAGCCCTAAGGATTCCGGGTTAAGGTATTGGATTTCACCGGTGCAGATATCATGGCCCCTGTCAGTCATCCCCAGATAGTGAAAACCTATTTCCGGCTCAGAGACAAAAGAAATAAAACATCCTCTCTGGTCATAGATGCCGTAAATCTTATAAGGGTAATATTTGACAGGCATCTTTAAAGAATAGGTTTTATGCTTATAATAAAGCTTGTCTATAAGCAAGGGCCCGGAATAGCCTTCAATAAGCATATCGTCTTCCCTTATCATACAGTTATAGCCTCCGGTAAAGGGAACAGTAAAAATACCCTCCTTTAAGCTCTGGGTAAATTCCCGCCAAGACTCATCAATTTTCTCAATCAGAGTCGACTTTTTCTTAGCCCTTATGATTAGTTCCGTATCTATCATTTTAGACAGCTCCTTTGAAGCTTTAAGAGAGGGAGAAAAAGTTTCTCTCCCTCTCTTTTTTAGCTTTTTGCTTTTAGCAGCCTGCCTTGACGTATCTTTCGACTTCAATGTCATGGCCGTCAAAGGTCGCAGGTAGGTTGTCGGTAGAAGTGACCTCTTCCCCATCAACTAAGATGGTAAAGGAGTCGATTCCCTTTTCCTTAAGGATCCTTGTTAGGGTGTCCTTTACAGAATCGCCCCTTTTTACCTCTACCTCTTCTCCCACAATGGTCACTGTGGTTTTCTCGTTTTTCAGTTCTTCTAAGTTCATTTTATTCTGCCTTTCTCCCCGTATAGCCGATAGGACAGCTTTAAAATTTTAAATTCTTTTATGCCTCGTAGGCTGCAAGAACCACTTCTTGCAATTCATTTTTTGCCTCAGGCGTTAAGAATTGGACGGTGTCATAATACTTATTGTCACCGCCTAAATGGGATGGCATGGCTGCGAACAGACCGCTACCGTCCTTTTTTGCCAGCACTCTGATGCCTTTGATTAAAACCGCATCTGCGACTTTAATGTCCACAAAGGCCTTAAGAGTGCCTTCGTCTTTTTCGACTTTATAGACTCTGGCTACTTCAATCATGGTTTTCACCTCCTTTCGTGCTTGTTTTTGTTTTGTTTTTACTTGGCTCATGTAAGCCTCCTTTCTTTTGACGCCGGAGATAAAACCCAAGAATATGAAGTATTTTTCAGGCAAACCAGAAAAATACGGTCTTTTGTCAAGAAAACATGGAGTGCCCGAAGGGAGTAAGCGCCAAGCGCACGACCTTCCTGGGAGTCCTTTGGAAAAATTGAGACTCCCCGCAAGGGTTTTAAAAAAATACCTTGCAGCTTGAGGCAGACCACAAGTGCAAGGTAGAGATGAATTTTTCCAAAGGATTTTCTTGAAAAAAGTCAGGATTGGGTTATTGTAGGCGGATAAAAAGAAAGAGGCTTACAAAATGAGGCAAGGAGAAACAAAAAAGCAAGAAAGGAAATGCTTGATTGAAGTAGCGGTTAGAGTGTGTAGAAATAAAAGACGGATCGGGAAAATTCTAGAGCTGACTAGAGGGCTAGGGACAATAATTGGAAGGTTAACTCAAAATTTAAACAGGTTGAATCTTCTTTATTTCTTCTTTAAGAAGTGTTACGAAATCGCGCGCTTCCTGAAACATTTCATCTGCTTCTTTTTGAGAGGCAAGGCCTGCGATGTCATAGCTTAGTTTGTTTCTTTTTTTGGCAGCGTTTTCAAAAAGTAGTATTGGCTTCCGGGACTTCTCCCCTAAGACCTCTTTGATGCACTGCCAGACAATGTAATGATGGCCCGCTTTAATAGGCCGGAAACCATGACATTTGATAAGCGCCAGGGAACCCTCAAACGCTGCCTGATACGAAAGGATATATTTCTGATCGCTGGAAAGGCCCTTTACGCAAGCGTCACGGAAATTCCTTTCAATTACACCCTGAATTGCCGATATCTCTTCTTCGGTTACGCTATGCTTAACAAGTTTACCTGCCTGAAACCAGTTTTCTAAGGCCATTCTCGTCTCCCTTTAAAAATATTTTTGGTTCCTTGAATACGCTGGATATAAAATGATTTTTGCTTCTGTATTTATCCTTTAACTCAGATATAGAATAAATAGTAGGGTTTATTTCACGCTTAACCTGGTTTTCAATTCCGGATATATCTTCCTGCAGGTCCTTGCTGGATATATCGCCTATGACAAATATATCTATATCGCTTTCCAGATCTTCGCTGTTTTTTGCGTAGGAACCGTAAATAAAAGCAATTTTGACATCGTTTCTATCTTCCAGGGCATTTTTTATCGTATCACCAATTCCTACTGTCTTCAAGATCATTGATTTTACTTCGGGGAAAAGAGTATGCGCCGAATCAATGGAGTAATACTTCTGCCTGCCCGAAATCCGGCTTTTCAAAAGCCCGGTTGATTCAAGACGGATCAATTCCCTGCGTACAGGGTCAAACGCCTCATTGATTAAACGCTCGATTTCCCTAACATAGTATTCTTTCTTGGGATTAAAAATAAAAAGTTTTAATATATTGATCCTGATTCTTGAGCCAAGAAGTTTTTTCAGCATGATATCCATCCTTTACCTGGTTTTCTTGACACCTATAATATGTCATATGACACTTATTGTCAAGAAATTTGTCCGGTTATGATATCAGCTAAAAAATCATCTAAATCTTTAATTATTCTCCTGCGGCAGATACATCTCCTTTTTATCCTGCGCTTCGTTATTTTCGTCAAAATAAGTTGTGCTTGCGTCATCGTTGATAATGGTATTAAGCTTTTCTTTTTCTGACTCGGAAAGAATACCAGCCACAGCTTCATTGTAATCTTTGTAAATCTCCCTTTCTTCTCTGAATCTCTCTAGTTTCTCTTTGAGGTAATTGTAATCTCGCTCAAGTACCCCTCTTTGCACATCATCTAAGCCTGGCGCGCGCATAGCTTCTAAGAGATCATCCATTGCCTGCCTGTATTGTGCAATGGTCTTAAAATAAGCTATATCTGATGAGATCTTGGAAACCGCAATATACTGTTTTGCCTTGGGCATTAAGGTAATGTTTCTAATCTGTTCTTCTGTCACCGGATTATTGGGCAGAGAAAGCTCTTTTAAGGAATCAGCAGATACAGCTTTTGAATTCAGATATTCGTCTGTAAGGGAAAATAGCTTATTCGAAGTATCGGTTCTGAATTCATCATTCACTTTATAGATGGATTTTTCTCCTTTATTGTTTTCAATCTGGGATGCGGTGATAGTGGTCTCCCCTACTACTGATTTGACGAAATCCTTTCTCTCATCAGGAATGCTTATCCTCTTAAATATATCTGAGAGTACGTCTATTTTGCCTCCCTGTGCCAAGGGAATGCCTTCAGCATTCTTCAGGAAGGCAAAAGGGTCCTTGTTCTCTTTGCAGGTTTTAAGCGCGCTATCGATATCTAACCCTGTACCAACTTTTTCCTTAACGCACTCACTTTCGCTTTTCTTCCTAAGCTTATCCATGTATTCACCGGCTGCCTTCTCAATATCTTCGCACTGGGCGTATCTTAGGCCTAGGCGCATATTGGTCATGGCGTTAAAATGCTTGATGATATCAGCTAGTGTCGGCGAAACATACTCTAACAACAGCATCGGTGCAGCTGCCATAGCTTCGCTAGATATGCCTTTCATATAATCAGCAAGGATCTGCTCGGAAAGGACACTGTTAAAGCTTGAGGCAAGGTCAAAACCGCTGCATCCTTTTGAGCCGCTAAGTATGGAATACCCTACTCCCGGCTCATCAGGCGGAACATTAGGATGATAATCCAGGCCTCCCCGGTAATAGAAGCCGGATCTATCTTCGGATATCGCGCTATCTATGGTATAAGGATTAGTGCTATCATCCTTAGAAAAAATATCGGCATAGCTTATGCTATTTAGAAGCAAAACTGAAACAAAAAGAATAATTAGTTTTTTCATTTGAACAAATTGAGTATCCTGTCCTTGTCCATATACCCTGACAGGAAATACCTTTTATTTTTTTTGTTAAATACAGCAATAGCCGGATACGACTCAACCTTAAATAGGCTGCTCATGCCGTTGTCCTGCCTGGCTGAGAATCTGAAGTTTTCTAATTCCCGATCGGAAAATCCTTTAGCAAAAGCCTCAATCCTGATTTCAGGATAATTAAGATAGATATCTTCTATTACTCGGGATTCTTTTTCACAAGTCGGGCAGCCTTTGAGCATAAAATAAAAAAGGTACCCTGTTCCGGTTTTAACATCGTTGCCTGAATCTTTAAGAGTCTCATTAGACTCAAGCAGAGTCTCTGTTTCCTTCATTACTTCAAGCTCCTTTGCTTCTTTTCTTAATAACTCCTGCGCTAAAAGGAATTTTTTAATTCTTTTTAGGTTCCATTGTAGATATGCCTTGGCGTTTTCCGGATCAGGATTATTAAGGAAATCCCTTACTTCCTTGGGCGGTAAATAAATAGTTACCTGTCCTGTTGGGCTGATTATCGGCTCAGCCCATTCATCTGGAATAACTTCAGGGGAACTGTTGGTATCAGTTGTTGGTTCTTTTTGTGTCTCCGTATTTTGGAAAAAATCAATCCGTTCATACCTAAAAACAGTCTCTGCTTTTGCCAAAGCAAGATGCGATAAAAAAATAATAAGCACAAGAATAAATACTCTCATTTATCAAGTTTTGATATGAACTCATTAAAATCGGATAATCCAGTTAGTTTTTGCTGGCTACCATTGTGGGTAATCAAATAAACCGGCGTCTTGATAATATTAAACTCTTTTGCGAGGTTACCGCTTAGGTCGATACTAAATTCAATACCAGAGCTGAAGAATTTCTGCTTTGTAAGCAGTTTTTGTTTTAAACTATCTCTGCGTCCAGTAATAACTCCCTTAACTGCCCAGCCGGGATTATCATTCTTAAATTTAATTAAACCATTAACCACCTGGTCAAAATAACTGTCGCTAAGATCAATAAACAAAGTAATCTCATTAGCGTTGTTACTTTTATTAAGATTGCTGGAAATCTTCTTCTCTATCGCAGCAACCTTATCTTTTAAATCCGGATTTAGATTAAGCGGATCGCTTTGACAATTGTTGCATTCGCTTTGCTGTATTAAAGCATCCTTCTCATCAAAAAAGCCCGCCACAACAGAGGCGGGATTCAATAATAAGGAAATGCTTAGAATCACACTTAATAAATACAACATATTCTTCTTCTCCAATATACCCAGAGGTATTTTCCGGAAGCAGACAACTTACCAGATTCCCAAGTTGCGGGATGCTGGCCTATTTTGATACATCCGGATGGATTAGGATAAATCAACTCCAGCTTATCGGCCTCAAAAGACGGGATAAAACCGGTAGTCTCTAAGACAATATGCGATGCAGAGCCTAAAAGCGAAGCAATGCTTACCGCCCTGGTTGCGGCTATTGCGCTTCCCACAACTTCGCTCTGATGCGTAACAAAACCTCTGCGAGGATAAGTTGCTCCCCAGAATCCCATGCATAGATCATCCAAGAAAGCACCTGTGGCAGCGCAGGTTAAACCGCTTGCTGCCGAGGCAATACTTTTAGGATGCAAAGCTTCTATAGCGCCTATACGCCATTCCGCAGAATCCAATTCAGATAGATATTTGATAAAAGAACCGGTAGGAAGCTTATCCGGGCACTGCATATCAATAAAGGACATTATTTCATCCCTAAAAGGAAATTCATATACATGCGCTTCATTAAACTGCAAGTTTGTACCGGTTATCTTACTGGAGCTGGACCCGCTTGAAACAACCACCGGTAGTCCTGTAAGCCCGGACATTAGAGTTTTAGTTCCCTGGGAAGCCATGTCCGTAATAACTGGCTTTAGTGGATCTATTACCGTGTCCCCTGGACGTTTAACAGTCTCAATAAGCAAAACTGGCTCCCAATACATGATAATGATCCCGGGAATACCAATAGGATTTACGCAGACGCCGATTACCCTTAGGTCAATGCAGTTTAAACTCACTAGTCCCAGGATGTCTGTAGACTCAAGAGCAAAAGCCTTGCCTAATAAAACAAACAGGAATAAAACAACGCTAAAAACCCTTTTTAATTTAGAGATCATTTGCTTTAAGAGATTTTCATTATGAAGCAGAGCGCATAATAAGGCGGCAGCACGTTAAAGGGCTGCCCACCCCCCACAGTGCTAGTTTGACGGTTGTCATCAAAACTGCCTTTCGCGGCCAATTCAGAGCTGCCTGAAAAATACCAATAGGCCCACCAGCGATAACTATGTGAATGCGGTGGCATTTCAGCAATGGTCATAGTATGCTTTGCCTCTCCACCTGTCTTGGTAAGGCCCCCTGATACAGTAGTCATGGCTGTACCGCCTGAATCCTGCCGTGCCCCCACCACAAACTTATCTCTTAAATCAGGCGTGCCATTAGTGCCGTCGCAAAGCTGCCAGCCTGTTGGTATGGAAGCGACTGTACCGGACCAGATAATAATTGAACCTATAGAAAGAGTATTGTTTTCGCTTCCGGGCGCAGGCACGGTGCTGCCGACAACAAGACCGGCTATGGAACTGGTAGGCAGATCCCTTGCCACAAGGCTTGTCCACTCCTGCGGCACAGTGGTTGAGACTGTAAAAGCGCTGTTAGTCGTTGAAATGGTATAAGCATTCTGCCAGGGATTAATTGCGCTCCAGGAAGGATTTAAGTATCCTGCAGTTTGTAATGCCACGATGCTTGCGGGCCAGGCGTTATTAGTTACGTAATAGGCTAATGCTGCCTGCTCTATTGTGGACATCTCAAGAGCAGTCTTTTCCCCAGCCTTAATCTGGATTCTCTTTATAAAAACAGGCGTAATGGATGAGGTCAAAATTACCAGAACCCCAAGCGCAATGCAGAGTTCAATTAAGGAAAAACCCTTTTTATTGGTGATAGATGTATTTTTTCTCATATTTTAATTTCCATGTTCTTGATTCCGGCGCCTTGCTGACACTTACCAGATCGTTATTACCTTGGTTTACAACTACAATCTCGCTGCCATAACTTTTAGAAGTAATCAGACCTTTTGGCAGGAGTGTGGATATTGAAACGCTGGATGTATTAGAGCTAATCGCATAAGCATTGCCAAAAGGATTAACATCGCTTGACTGCTGCGCCAGGTAGCTGGGGCGCAGGTCGGCTAAAGCCGCCGGCCACGCCCCATGCTCGCTGTAATACCTGGTACTTGCCAGAGCGATGGAATCGAGCTCTGCGATTACCCTTTCGGCTTGAGCAATCTGGCGTATTTTTGCCGCAGAATAAAACGCTGCGGCAACAAATACCCCTGCCAGCATAAGCACAAGGCTAAGCTCTGCTAGACTAAAACCCCTCCTTTTAGTTAGAACGTTATTGTCCATGTTTCAGATGCATAGCCTGTTGCTGCCGCGCTGTTCGAAAACAAGGCGCTCAGGCGCGACGCCGCAGAAGCGCTTACGCCGGTAAGTGAAATATCCACCTTATTGGCGTCTGTGTTCGGGGCTATGACGTAGTTACCGCCCCAGGGATTTGAGCCTGTTGCACTGAATGCCGCAGGCAAGAATCCTGACGTCTGCAGTCCTGCTACGGTGATACCGGTATAAGTCATGGAACCTGCTGCAATGTAACTTTCCGCAGCGGTCCTTAACGACTTGACCGATTCAGAAGCCGAGTGCACCTTGGCGTTCTCCCTGATGCCGCTGGTTAAACCCACAGCCATGATCAAAAGCGCGATAATGCTTATGACCAGGACCAGTTCAATCAGCGTAAAACCGCTTTTCTTGCTCCTTAACCTCATTCTCTCTTCACCTCCCTTCCTCCTAAAACTTAACATTGCCTCCTGCAATGTTGGATAGATTGCTGTAAACCGGCATGATGAATGCCGAGACGACAAATAATAGAATTAAGGCACAAAATATGAGAAGTACTGGCTGGATAAAACTTAAAATTATGCGCGTGCGCCGGGAAACCTTCTCAAAATAATAACCGGAAAGATTCTGCAGATACTCATCAAGCGAACCCATCTCTTCACCTTTTCTTACCGAATAATAAATAAACGACGGAAAGAAAGGATCTTTCTGCAGTGCCTGCCAGAAGCTTAATCCGCTTGCGATGTAATCCTTAAGCTTACCGATCTTCCTGGCCAAAAACTGATAAGAAGTAGTCTCTTCGATTAAACTTAGCGCGTCAGTAATATTGATGCCGTTTCGCTGTAACACTGCAAGGTTAGAGAAAAACGCGCTGAAGGCTGCGTCTTTGGCAACCGGGCCAAAGAGCGGAATTTTATAATAGTAAGAAGCTATCCGTTCAACTGAACTTTTTCTAAATCTTGAGTAAACAAAGATACCCGCGAGAGGTAACAACAGGCATACAAACCAGTAATCCTTTAAGGCATGGCTTAAGAACAAAAGCAGTCTGGTAGAAAAATAGCTTCTGCCATTTATGGGCAGAAGCGCTTCCAGATGCGGGATTACCTTGAATGATACATAGAACATGATTCCGATAAGCATACAGAACACTACCGCAGGATAAATCACAGCATTCCTTAAACTGTGCAGGAATTCCGCCTCCCTGGAATAATATTTTGCCAGATCAATAAATACCTGCTCTAAGCTGCCAGACTTCTCTCCTACTTTAAGCGTATTCAAAACCAGCCACGGAAAGATTTTTGTCTTCTCAAAGGCTTTAGATAAAGCGAACCCATTGGCAAGATCGTTTTCGATTCTGGATAAGGCTCTGACCAATGACCGGTCAATAGATGACTCGCGCAGAGCGCTTATCGCCTCATTCATGGCAATGCCGGTCTTAAGCATATTTGCCAGGTCTTCAAAGAATATAGACAGAATCTGAGGTTTAATAGTTTTCTTTTCCAAAACAAACTTTACTGACTTAAAGAAATCCGCTTCCATTGACAGGATGTAATAATTCTTTTCTTTCAGCCTATTCGATATCTCGGCATATGAGCCCTGGTCAAAACCGCCGATTTCATTGCCAGTTGGAGTCAATACGCTGTATCTGTAATACATATTTATCCGAGTATCCTTTCTGCCTCTTCGATAGAGGTTATACCTTTTAAGAGAAGCGCTCCTGTGTCCTGTTCCAAAGTCAAATATGCCTTTTCTCTCCATTTATGCCTTATCTGATCAAGTTTTCCGGAAACAACCATGTCCTTGATTTCCTCGTCAAAATCAAGGATTTCAGCGATCACAGTACGGCCTCTGTATCCTGACAGGCAGTGCTCGCAGCCGTCTGCTTTGTAGAGAGAAATTTCATTCTCGTTTTCGCCAAGAAGGAGCTGCTTAAAAGAATCAGGAATATTATCTTTTTTAACCTTGACCTTCTTTCTGCAGAAAGGACATAACTTACGGATTAACCTCTGGGAAATCACGCAAAGAACGCTGTTTGCGATATAAGACAGGTCTATGCCTAAATCCTTGAGCCTGTAAATGGAATCTACCGCGGTGTTAGTATGCAATGTTGAAAGCACCCTGTGTCCGGTAATAGACGCGCGAATTGCTTCTTCTGCCGTATCAGGATCCCGGATTTCGCCGATTAAGATGATGTTCGGGTCATGCCTTAAGAAGGCGCGTGTTGCATGAGCAAAGCTTATGCCTTGCTTCTCGTTAATCTGTACCTGGTTTATGAGCGGCATCTTAATCTCTACCGGATCCTCAATGGTCAATACTTTTGTGGAAATATCCTTGAGCTGGTTTAAGATGGCATAGAGTGTGGTAGTCTTGCCGCTTCCAGTGGGGCCGGTAATAATGACAATGCCGTGGGGTTTTTTGACTATACGGCTGATATTGTCATAATGCAGCTCATCAAACCCGAGATTCTCTAAGGTAATCAGGGTTTTGTTTACATCTAAAAGCCTTAAAACAAGCGCAGGCCCGAAAACCGAAGGAATACTTGATACCCGGATATCCACAGAATGATCAGAATAATTGTGCTGGAACCTGGCATCGTGGAAACGATAAAAATCCGAAACAGTAATCTCTGCCCGGCTGAATACCACATTTATCAGGTTATTGTGCACCTCAAGCGGTATCCAGGTTTTAAAATAAAGTATCCCGTCAATCCTGAAACGTATGGTAGATACTTTTTCTTCCGGTTCAATATGGATATCAGTGGCATTGTGGATGATGGCGTCATTTAAGAGCTCATTCAAAAGCTCTTTTAACTCATCGCCGACAACGCCTCTTTCTTTAAGCGCGCCTATCTTGCGGTCAATCTCCCGCTTTATCTTCTTGTTCTTTAACAGCTCAAGGTGCCTCCGGATTGTGCCTTCGCTTCCGATATAAAACTCTTTGTCGCGCAGCCCCAGGCTTGTTAAAAGATCAGTTGCTTCGATATCAAAAGGATAGGCGAAAATAAAAGCAAGTTCATCTTCTACTTCAACAGGCACAAATACTCTGTCTATGAGTAAATCCAAGCCGATCTTTTCAATTACGGGAAGATGCAAGACATACTTCTTGTCAAAATACTTCCAGTCTACCTGCTTAGCCAGAGCCTGAGCGATATCTTCATCAGTTGCGAAATTATAATACTTAAGAATCCTGCCTAAGCGCTGGCCGCCATTAGAGCTTTTCTGCATCGCCAGGGCAAATTCAAGCTGTTCCTTAGTGATTACTTTAGAGCTTAAAAGGATATTCCCTATTTCCTGTACCGGCATTTTAGTTTATGAAATTAAGTTTAAAACTGCTCCCGTCAACCTGTTTAAAAGTAACTCCCGTTGCCTCGATTCTCTCCACAGCCAATTTTGAAGTAACAGAATCTCCTTCCTTAAAAATATAAGGAGAATTTTTAAGAGTGATTTGACCTTCTTTTAAGTCATCCGCTATAACCAAAAGCCGCAATTTAATATCCGCCGGATCCACCAAGGCAGCTTTTTCTCCCTGAACTACAGAAGAAACGTCTCCTTTTCCCTGGGGAAGAGATTTGTCGATTTCAAAGATCTCTTTTTCTGCCTGCCTCTTCTTTAAGAGAAGATCGCTTTTCTCAAGATCGAGCTTAATGACTTCAAGCTCATTCTGCTTATTTTCTAAAGCCTCCCGGTAAGCCTTCATATTCTCTAATTCCTGCTCACCGAGATCATCGGCAGGCTTTACTTCTTCTTGAGCTGCTACAGGCTGAACAGAGGCCTCTCCCTTAGGAAGGGCTTTATCTGCCTGCGCCTGAGCCTGCGCCTTTGTTTTATTGTCAATCTTATCTATTGCCGAGAGATTATCCTGGCAATAGCCAGACTTAAACCCTGCCACAGCCATAACAAATACTGCTAAAAACAATAGCTTCTTCATTTTTCACTTTCCTCCTTCTTTTTAGATTCCGTATAGCCGCATGGTTACAGAAACGAAACCTTTTTCCAAACACACATCCATGACGCTAAGGGGTCTGGATTTCAGCACTTTATAAAGCGTATCGAGCAAATACGTATTGCGTTGTTTTCTCAAGTCAAAAGAACAGGTAATATCAACCTGCTTTATCCCCTTATACCGGGACTCCCTGAAGAAATTCCGTATATTTACCAAGTTTTTTGCGGCTACAATTTTAACTTCAACAGGCGCACGGTAATAAAAGGAAATCTCTTTTATATCGTCAAATACCTCCAGATAAAACTTTTCCAGGTAAAGGGGCTTTTCGCTCTTATATTTGACTAAACCAGCCTCTTCCTTCTTGATTTGGCTGATTTTACTGACAGAGTTTTTTATCCCACTGTTAAACGTATTTATGTCTGAAGCAAGATTCCACAGCAATGCCATTAAAACCAAAAGCAAAATCATAAAAATCAGGGTTATTTTTCTCATAGGTTTATTAGTTTAAGGGAAAGCCAGCGGATCCTAAAATAATCCGGCTGGCTCACCCGCCTCTTTTTATAGTGTTACTGATGCTGCTCTTCGCTGGGAGCAGCAGCCGGGCCGCTTTCGGGCTTATTCTGCTCTGAGAGAAATTTAATTTTCTCCAGATCCAGGAATATACACAGGTCATCCTGATTCTTTTTTGTCCATGATGCCCTTACCGGCAAGTTACAGATTTTCCCGACATAATACTCATTATGCTGCTTGCTTACTTTGCGAGTTAACTTTCCGATGATAAACGACATTTCATCCACCTCCTTCTTGTTTTATGGTATATCCAGGGTAATCTTTAACCCCGGGTTGTCTTTAACCAAAATGTTCTCTTGTTTAGCGCCCTTAAAAACCTTGGATAGGCGCATCTTGCTAAAAGGCCTATCCTTCCCGTCAAGAGAGATTAGCGCTTCAAACCTGTAGCGACCGGCTGATACTTCTCTTATGCTGATTAATTCCGGGTTGTAATCCGACGGCAGAGTCTTAAGAAAAGAATTAAGGTAATAGGGGAAATTTACTTTTTTCTCTTTTCTTAAAATATCTTTGTATTTTGCTGAGTAATCTTTCTCAAGCGACCTGTCCAAGGAAGCTGCCTCAAGCTGCAGGTTCTTCAAGCGCTGAGCCGCTGTTCTATTTATGCTAAAAACTCCTAAAACTAAAGCCATGAATATTGCCAGTATTCCCAGCATTATCCCAAGCTTAAAAACCCTCTTCTTGGTAAGTTCCAGCTCTCTTAAGCGGATAAATTGCTCAGGCAGCATATAGTGCATGGAGAATTTACCCTGCTTTAAGCCGATTAAGGCCGGATAGGTATCTTCAACAAAAACAATGTTGTCTTTAGTTTCACCTCCTCCTAAAACAATCTCATCAAGTATCTCTTTGCTGTTGGTAATGATTAAAAACTTTATTGTTTCATCGCTTTTATTCTGGGATCTATAGTGCTCTTCGCTTCGTTTCAATTCGGTACTGATGGTCTTTAAAAATTTCGTGAGCCTGCGCGGAGTGGTAAATATTCCTTTATTAAAAATCGTAAGCAGCACCTGGTCGCCCAAGTGATCCAGAAACACTACCTTTTTCCTATCATCAAGCAGGTTATTGACCTTAAGGAATTCCCTTAAGGCAACCGCATAAGGAATAAGCAGCTTGACATTTTCAAAACCCAAGATTTTGTAAACCTCGTTAATCCTGGGCTTCTCAACGGCGATGACCTGGAAGAGGTTTTCGGATATCCGCTCTGCCTGCGTCAGGTATTCGCCAGTAAAAGCTGAAGAAAGAACCTCATCTCGCCTTAAAGGGATTTTTTCTGGAGCAGCCACCTGCTTCTGTAAAGTATCAATGACTAATACCTGAGTTTCCATGGATGTGCCCTTAAAAACAGCCTGGATATCGCTTTTGGGAGCGATACCGTTTTTTCCGTCTAAATCGTAATAAACATCATTATCAAAAATTAGGTAGTTCATCTTTGTAATATTTTAGGGGTTATGAAAATTACCAGCTCTGTCCTGGTATTGGTTTTACTTTTATATTCAAAAAATCTGCCTACAAACGGCAGGCTGCGTAAAAGCGGGATGCCTTTTTCGTCTATCTTGTCATTCGAGGTAATCAGTCCTCCTACGGCAATGGTGTCGCCGTCCTTTATCTTAACCAGGGTGTGCATAGACTTGGTTGAGGTCTTGGGCGCTTCAATGGTTGTGCCCTGGCCCATGTCAATGCTTCTTATAGCATCCAGCGTAGTCACTACCGGCGTAAGCTGGACAAGAATCCGGTCATCCAGAATGCTGGCCATCAGCCTTAAAGATACTCCTTCCTGAACCTGGTCAGTGGTAGCGCTTGTGGCAGCTACACCTGTTCCGGTCGTCGTGGTTGTGGTATTGGCCACATAGCTGGTTACTGTTCCTACCTGCACCATGGCTGCCTGGTTATTTAAGAGCATTATCTTTGGCTGCGAGACCACTTCTACTTTACCCTGCGACTGCAGCGCTTTAATCAACCCACTCAATCCGTTAGAAACTGTCCCTGAATCATCTTTAGGACCTGTTGCGGTTAAGGTGAATAACCCGGGCGAAGTAATACCCTGGGCTGCAAAGTTAGAAGATAAACTTAACTGCTTTATATCTCCCAAGTTTTTGTAAATGGCGTTCCAGTCAATGCCAAAGGTGTTCTCCCGGGAAAGTGTCACCTCCAATATCTTTACCTCAACCAGGATCTGCTTGTTAGTCTCAAGATTTACCAAGTCAATGTAGCTTGCGATTTTATCCAGTACCTGCGGAGAGTCTGTAACAATAACCAGGCCTGCGAGCTTATTAAAAGAATACTTACCGCTTTGCGAAACCATTTTTGCAAGGTTTGACTCTATATCTTTCCAGAAAGATAAAGCATCTTCCCTACTCTCCACAAAAACCCTTGCCCCTACCTTGACGTTCATATTGGAATTGTTATTATTGGCGTTATTGCTAATGCCGCTGTTCGTGGTTGTATCATCAGACTTTGTCCAGGATTCATTGCTGATAGTGTCAGAGAAAGTCTGGGTATTAGGCGGCAAGGTCAGCTTAAAGGTGCGCGTTTCTTTGGCAAGGATCACCAAGTCCTTATCTTTTACCTTAAAGCCGTAGTTCAAAGGGAAAAGCATGGTGTTTAATGACCGCCAGACCGGAACATCCTGAGTATCAAGCGAAACACTTACGTTTGGATCAACTTCAGGATCATAGACTACGTTATAACCGGTTATCTCACCTATTTTGGAAACGATTGTTTTTAAGTTTACTCCCTGGGTACGCAGAGTAATCTTTTTATTAAAGACTTCCGGCAGCTGGACTTTAGGGGGCTCTACTTTTGGCTTAGCCGCCTCTTCAGGGGCTTTGTTTTCGCTGGCAGCAGTTACTTGCGGTTTCTCTATTTGTTTCCATTCCTCAATGAGAATCTTTGTTTTCTGCTGATGTGTTTGCGCAAGTAAAAGACTCGGGGTACACAGTGATATCGCGATTAGCGATATTAAAGTAATTAAACGCATAAGGCTCTCCTCCTTCTTTTTTTATTGGTTTATTTTCTTTATCTTTAGGACAATTTATGGGATATCCTTCACCCTTACGCCACTGGGCAGCGTCAATTACTACCGGTTCATTGTGTTCCGGCACGAATACGCCGTTTTCAATATGCGCCGGAATTTTTACATTCTGCACAATCGGGCTTTGCCAGTAAAAGTAAGGGAAATCATTCCCGTAGAAGTTTGTTGCGAACTCCTGGATATTTTCTCTGGCCCCTTCGCGATAGCCTGCTTCAAAACTTTTGCTTTTTCCGCCAAAAGTAGAACAACCAGCAAGAAACAGGATAAAACTCGCTATTAAAAACTTTTTAACGTAATCCATATCTACGCTCCTTTATACATTCGTTAATTGCTTCCAGATAATTCCCCGAATTATTTTGCAATTTATTTTCCAGATATTCATTGTCTTTGGCATCGCTTGTGGCTATCCAGTAAAGAAACGGATCAGGCACAAGACGGATCACGCCACGGGATGTGTCCGAAATTAAAAGCGCTTCTGAGAATTTGCCTTTTTGGGTCTCCACAGACTTTAAAAGTTCTATTTCCTTATCGGTTAAAGATGCGAATGTCTTTAGAGAATCAACTACATTCGGCTCTTGCTTTAAAAAGACTTTATTCGCTGCGTTTGCCTGAATGGCAATACCGGATGCTGCTCCCACAAGGTCAGCTATCTCCTGGGTTATGGCTACAGCTGAGCAGCGGTATTTACGGTAAGTCTTAAAGGAATTAGTAATAAATTCAGCGGTGTTCTTTAATCTTAAAAGACTCCAGGCCTCATCAATGAGCAGGAATTTACGCTTAGGCTTCATCTCAGGCGATGAAACAAAATTGGTGATAAAATACATGATGTTTAGAAGAACCACGAGCTGCAAATCTGAATGAGCGCTTAAATTCCCCAGTTCAAACACCGTGAATCTAGTTCCCAAGTTAAATTGATTCTGACCGTCAAAAAACCTTCCGAATTGCCCCTCTTTGGTAAAAGGCCGCAACTTTAAAGCGAGGGTTATACCGATATTTTCTCCTGTGCCAAGCCCGCGGTTACAGGCATGGCTTCTTAGCTTTTCTACGACATCAGATAAGGTTACTTCCTGTTCAGGATTTTTTCTTTCCTGGTAACTTGCTGCGACTGCCTTTTGTAAAACACTTTCCTGCTCCCTGAAGAGACGCTCCCGGTCATCTCCTCCTGAGCACATTTCGGACAATACTGTTACCAGAAAAGACATATGTTCCGGGTCCGGTTCTTTTAAAAAAGGATTTATGGTTACAGGGTTATTCAGTTCAAACCTGATGTACTGGCCGCCTAAGATTTGACATAACTTTCTGTAGGAATCTCCTTTATCCAAAACAAAGAAGTGAGCATCCAACCTTGAGTTCTGCAAAATGAAGTCATTCACAAAAAAACTTTTCCCCGCGCCTGATGCGCCGATAATGATTGCGTGCGGGTTGGTATTGGAGTCAAAGAAATCCCAGAATACCGGCTCGCCTCTTCTATTCAGGTATACTTGCGCTGGAGTAGGTGTGCCTTTGACTGAGCCGTATAGAGGAAGCATATCGCTCAAATTACTTGAGATCATGCGCCGGGTGCGCTTCACAAAGCTTTCAAAGGTGTGGTCAAAACATAAAGGCAAACACGATAAGAATAATGATGCGCCGATTATTTCCTCTTTTAACCCCTCGCAGCCCATGCGCGAGAGCATATTCAGAATATTGGCAATGGAAGTCTCGCATTTTTCTTTTGAATCTCCGGAAACGATAAAGTGAATCCTAGGATAGACTATCTTATGACCGGAAGAAAAAGTCTCTCTTATCACAGAATCAAGCTCCTCTTTTTTCTCCACAGCCTCGACTGATTTATCGCCGAAGAGATTTGAGCGCTGAGTAAAGGCAAAGGCTTTTTGTATCTTAATTCTGCTTATTGCCTCTTCCTGCTTAGGAATATAAAAATTAATCACCATGATAAAGTCTTTTAAAAGGTCGAGTATGGAAAAACGCGTTCCTCTGGTTAATTCCGCGGTAAACATACCAGTTTCCGTGGAAAGAGGAAGCTCTTTTAAGGTAATTACCTTATAGAGTGTTTCCTCGAACTCAAATCCTTCGCCAGAAGACTTAGGGCAGTTATATAAAAGCTGGTCTTCTAAAGGTTCGAACTCTCTAAATACCGGCATAGGCAGGCTTCTGGTGCGTTTAGGATTAAGCAACTTATAGAGCAGTTTAGATAGATCGCTTTCGGATAGTTTGGAAAACTTGATTTCGCAGGACCTGAATACTCCTTCGGCCACATCAGAAAATCTGGTCATACTCTGGCAGTGAACAAGAAAATCACTAGAGAACCTGTCCTTAATCCTATTCCTGCCGGAAAAATAAGAGTTGAGCTTTTCAGCAAGGTTTGCGTGCGTCCAGGAAGTAAAGTAACGCAAGGTAAAGAAGCAACGTATTCTCTTGGCAGAATATGCTCCTGTATGCTGCTCAAAGAACCCAGCTTTGCCTTGATTCAAATGATTAAGCTTTGCTGTAGATGCCTGTTTTATAATTTCATTATCAAAACCTTTTGCAAAATCCGTATATTTTGTAAGCTCATCTTGGAAATCCTCATCGCAGATCAATATAAACTGGCAGCTTACCAAGTTCTCGGGCAGCCGGATAATAACACCCTCAATCATTTGAGATAATTGTTCCAAATAAGCAGAAGATTTGGTTTCGGTTTCAATTAAGGATATTTCCCAAGCCTGGCCCAAACTTCCATCTCTTAAGATAAAGAAACCGTTCTCATGCGAGCAATAAGGCAAGAGCTCGGTAAAAGCTAACCCTTCTTCAAACAATGCTTCTATAGTTTGGCGCTTAATCATTTTTTGTTCTCTTCCTTATAAGGCATTATCAAAGGAATCTTTGCATTAGTACTACTCTGGTTATCAACAAACCAGCTTGATTCTTTAACCATAATATAAATCCAGTGGCCTGCTACCAGGACTTCAGGAGTCGTCTTTGATTTGTGGCTGGGAATCCAAACCATACGCACATCAGCAGGTGTAACTACCGGCACATAGGGCTTAACATAGCCAAACGCCTGGTTTATTCTTAAATTCTCCTTTATATAATTAACAGAATCGGCCCTGCCATTTGAGACAGCTTGCAAATATACATCCACTACCTTACTCGGATTCTCTTTAACTAGCCCTTTGGAAGCGGCGCATCCGCTAGTCATCAAAAGAGCCAAAATTACTGCTTGGAACTTCAAGGCCTTCAATTTGCACTCCTTTCTGGATAACCAAAACCGCCCTTTCCCCTGCTTCAATCTTTACCGCGGGGATCATGGCTTCTAACTGTTTTTGGTAATAGCTGGACATCCCCTGCGCGCTGTTAGCCAGGCCTGAAAACATGGCATAACGGCCGGTGTTTCCGCTAACGTTCTTGGAAGTTTGTCCATAGGCGCCGACAACGGTAGAAGTTTCCGAATCGGAAAGCGCCCCAGCCCCTCCTGCCAGGAATCCGGAAAGAAAATTTAAAGATAACTGCTTTCCTGTGTTATAAATTAACTCGCCTGGAATACCCAAATGTCCGTCATCATCAGCCAAGTATCCTAAATTCGCCTCATGCTCAAAGACTTTGCCGTCGGGCAGGACGGTTGAAAAACTCACAATCTGGATAACTGCTCTCTTTGAAACCACATCTCCTACTGCCTTGCCAATGGCAAAGGCTCCTTTTAGAGGGATCCTGGTATTATTCGGGCCGTAAAAAGCCTCATCCACGCTGATTAGGACCGGCAAAGGATTGCTTTCATTAGCAGGGGCATAAACGCCGGTAAGAAGAGTGCATTTGACAAAGCTGCCCAAAGGAAGATAAACGTACCTCTTCCCGGGAGCTTTTTCCTCGCTTCTTATTTCGCCGATCTTAGCCGACTCTAAATTAATCGATTGCTTGGCAGCTTGCGGCGCAGAGAGCGAGCCGATCAAATTCTCTTCTAAGGAACCGACGCTTTGCCCCCGCTCAATGCTTTTTTTTGACAAAGCAGGATTCTGCTTATTGGTCTCTGTTACCCTCTTATCAAGATCAATGATGATTTTACTGACCTGGGTCAGGTTCTTGCGCAAGTCTTGCGAACCTTTTTCCAAGGAAGCAATGCGGTCATTCAGAGAATCAAACTTTGAGGATATGTCGTAATACTGCTTTTCAATGCGGTTAACATATGACTTGGTATCCACCGAGCCTGTTAAGACGCCCACGTCTTTATCCTGTACAGCTGATACGGCTTGTTTGCCTGCCGCCAGATCAAGGCTTTTTCTTATCGCTTTAGTTTCCTTGCTGCCTGCAAATAATAAAAAGGTAAGCGCAACTGTGAGAATCAAAACAACTACCACAGTAAACTTAGGGTTATCGCGAGCAACCTTAGGAAGCTTGTTAAACCCGGGTATCTTATCCAAAGGTATCTTCATTGATTTAGTCTTTCTACAACCATGTATGCCTTTGCTCTGTAAGTTGAAGTCTTCTTTTTGGCATCATGCGGCCTTGGCTCAAGCACCTGGGTATCAATGCTGACAGCCAACAACCCCGGAAGCTCGATATGTTCGATTGGCACAACCAAGGGCTTACGGGTTAGATTCTCAAAAGTAAGACACAAGGCTTTTACATTATTAGGGAATTCATAAATTTTATCTATCGCGATTCGTAATTTAGAGTTATTGAATATTTCTTTTGATTGTGGCTCTGAGCTGACCGAACCTGAAGGCTGCCTTCCGGAAAGCAGGGCTTTCATTAATTCGACCGTATTGACCGTATTGCTGCTCTCTTCTTCGTTTACCTGCTGACGAGGTTTGCCGACCTTTATCCTGCTCACTGCCCGCGCTTCATCAATGGATAGATGCAAACAAAATGATTCATTATCCTGGGTAACCACATATAGCTGCGTATCAAGGTCTTCTCTGGGCAAAAGAAAAATCCTGTTCCCCAAGGTCTCAATCTGCAGGATCTCGCTTGAAACGCTCTTTGTAACATTGGCAATTTTTTCCGGGAATTCTGCTTCTGTAATCATTCCGGTTTTTAGCCTTACGGGGATTTCGCCGGAAGGCGAAGCATTTGAAATATTAATCTGCCCCATCAGAAACAACCCGGCAATAACAATTAAAATAATGCTTTTCCTATATATCGTCATTTTGTCTCAACCTCTTCCTGTTTTACCCCGGCAATCACCAGGCCGTAGGGGTTGGTTTCAATAGGCGGGATTCTCTGCAGGGTAATTGTGTAGCAAAGAATACGGTCATCAAGTTTCTCCTTGCCCATAAAAATAATCTTTTCTCCTGTTAATGTTACTTTAAAATCAATGTTTGAATCTTCCAGTTCCGGATCTTTGCTTAAAGAAAACAGCGATGAAATATTATCGCGCTCAACCCGGGATATCTCATCCTCTAAGGAAGCCTTTGTCCTGGAAAGAAGCTCAGGCGCCATGTAGCGCATTGCTCTTTGGTAGGTGTCTTTTACTGTTTGAGGTGTGAAGTTGTTGCGGTTTAGGAGCCAGTTTGAGGCAAAACCGCATACTACTGATTTATCAATGCGGTTTGGATATGCAATCCCTGCTTCCTGTGCGCTTGGGATGTAATAAATTGCCTGGGGCTTTGTGGATACCTTAAACAAAGTAAGCAAGAGCCCAATACAAAAAGCAATCACAGCAAAAAGCGTAATCCCTAAAAATGCGGAAGTCTTTTCTGCATTAGCCCACTTTTCGATAAAGCCTGTTCTTTTTGTTTTTTCTGTCATTAAAGTTTAAAGGCAATAAAAAAAGGGGCTGGCATTCCTGAGAGTTTCCTCAGAAACACCAGCCCCTTGGTTCTTCAATAGGACTGTCTTACATTACTACCGAATTGTCAAATTTAATTTTACATTACAACATAAACTTGTCAAGCCTTTTTTGCAAAAATAATTATTACGGTTATTTCATCACAGACCAGACAAGCGATATCACCCATCCTAAAACAGTCCACCCCAGGAGTAGATTCAGCAAAAATATCGCGAGCTTATTTTTATGCTGTCGTAAAAAAGCGATCAATGTCGGCAGGAAATATAAACTAAAAATCAATATTACTGCCAGCAGCCCCAATACTGTGAAATTCTGCATCTGCATATTTAATTTTCTCCCCTAAAAATCGAATACCTGTCTCTTTTCTTTGGCGGATCAATCAAGCCCTTTATCTTTACTCCATGTTTGTAAAGTATGTGCGTGATATATCCCTGGGGCTTACCTTGTTTGATTAACCTCAAGAATAACCAGCCGCCAAAAAATACTACGCCCGCATAAAAGGTATCAAAGAAAAGTATCATTGTGCCGCAGGCTAAAGCCAGCATCCCCACATCTTCCGGTTCAAGCCCGAAAAGAAGCAGCGGTTTATCTATGGTACGCAGACATTTTCTCATTACTGCTTAAATAACCCTTCCAGAATTTTTGGTATAAACATTAGGATCATAAACCCGAAACCGCAGGCAATAGCCACACCCTGCTTACCGTTTAGAAGCGCAACTACCCCGCCAATTAGAAGTATCGCTCCCAGAATTTTCGATACCGGGCCGGTGAGGATATTGATGATGAACGTGGCAAAGTCGCTTACCACCTGCTGCTCCTGGGTTGTGCTTATCTGGGCAAAAACATAAGGTGCAGCTATTATGGATAACCCCAACACAAGGCACAATACCGCAAAAATCCTTATTAAAAACTTTTCTTTAAACATTGCTCATCCCTCCTTTATCTTATTGTCATATTCAAACGGGCTTGCGATAAGCCTGTCTCTTTCCTTTTTATCGAATAAGAACTCATGATTTGCAATTGCCGTAAGTTTTTCCCTTAGGAAAATAACGCTCTTTGAAAAAGGCAGCCTTAAAAACACATTCTCTGAAATGTAATTCTTAACCGCGGTGCGGATATTTCCCTGGGCGCTCCTTAATCCGTCAAGTTTAACTCCTCCCTTATCATCCTTCATATTATCTACCTGCAGCACGGTCTTATCCTGGTAGGTGGTCTGTCCTGTCTTATCCGACCAGAATCTTGCATCAAGAGGATCCTCCTGCATGAAGATTACTTTTGTGGCGGTATTGGTAAAAATCGCGTTCTCAAACGCCTTCGACACATTGGAAAGATTTCCCCGCGACTGATTTGACAATACCAGGCAGAAATTGGCGCTTCTAACCTTAGAGATTACATCCACAAAGTGCGTACAGGCTAAATTTTGGAATTCATCGATAAAGATAAAAAACGGCGGATCGGTTTCCTTGCGGGATACGGCCTGGCACTTAAGGTCAATTATCAGCATCCTTCCAATTGCCTCGGCTAATCTGGTATTAACCTGGCTCTTTAAGGCGAAGAATACCACATCGCCGTCTTTAATCACTTTACCCAAATCAAGCTCGTCGCGGTTTATTACATCAATTCCGGCAACCCAGGAGACTGCTGCCAGGAGGCCTTTAACTTCCTGCGTGCTTACATCCGTTCTTTCCAAAAAGGCCGGATTCTCCAAGGCCTCTTTTACCGAAAGAAAATTTATCTCCTTGTTTTCCTGTATCTTTTCCTTTAATAATCCTATGAAGGCCATTGCTTGCACATTAGAGTAAAAACCAGCCGGACCCTGGTAAATTAGCTCTAAGGCGGTCATAATCCGGTCTACCTTAGAATGGATATCGCCTGAGGAAAGCGGATTATAGCCTATTGACGGCTCATTAGGGTCGATGCTGAAATAATAAAATTTTTTGCCTTTCTCTTTTGCTTGGGCCTGAACATACTTCTTAAAAACTTCATCTCCCTTAAAATCTATAAAACAGCAGCCCCTTTGCTTTTCAATCGCCTGCCTGCTTAAAGGCAGTATGACCAAAGAAGTTTTTCCTCCTCCTGTGGGCCCTAAGATGTGCAGATGGCGGTTAAGGATATTTTCCTCAACCACGATATCCTGCTTATCGTCTGAGACAGCCAAGAAGTATTTGTCCGTCTTGGCGTATTGCTTTAATTTTTTGTTAATGTCGAAATGGACATTCCTAAACTCAACGGTCTCGATAGAAAGCTCTTTTCTTTTTTGCTCCTCCTTATCTACCTTCAGAAAATCCTCAAGTTCCCGTCTCTTGCGCGGGATTATGTGTTTGACCAGATAGATAAGACCGAGCGCGCCAAAACCTACAACCGACAAACCAAAGGCAATAACCAGAAATATCCTTCCTTCTCTCATAATAAACCCGTTCCAGAAGCTCCAGAGGATCGCCTGCCAGCCGTCATTAGAAAAGGCCAAGTTTATATCATGGTAGCCGATTCTCCCAAACCAGCGCGCAAATACCCAAAACAAGTAATAAAACCACAACCAAAAGCTCCTAGTTGCCATGACCGCAAAAAAAACAACTATCCCTATTAATCCTAAGACATCCCAGGGAAAACCGTTGTCTCTAAAGATATTCCCCATGGCTCTGGATACAAGCACAGTGTCAGAATAGAGCCAGGGATATTTCTTTTCAAGTCTCTCAAGGAATAAATAGGGAGCTAAGCTTAATACATCCTTGGTTCTGCCTGCGGCCTTAAGCATATCGCTAAGCTCGCTTACCGACAGACTCCCTAGCCTGCGCTTGGGGTTTTTAAGCTCATGAACTATAGCCCTGGAATACTCTCCTGTCATGGCGAAGGTCTTGGGAAGAAACGTATCATCATCCGTTGGGTTAAAATCAAAGTTCCAGGTACCCGGCACTTCAAAATAACCTTTTATCTTAAAATAGGTCGCCTCTGGATCAGGATTAGCAGCTTCTCTCGGTGATACAACCATTACCAAGGTGGTATTGCTGGAGCCTGAGATATCATCAAGGGGTGTGCCTAAAAGACTGGTTCTCATTGACACAGGGATATTCTCAAAGGGTCCCAAAATGGCACCCTTTCTGCCGTAGTTGATACCGATATACCAGCCGAAACCGATATAGAATAGCGGAATCAGTATTAGTAACCTTATAAACTTTTGTTGTAAGCTAAGCGGTTTGTCCATGAGTCTGCATTCCTTCTTTTAACAACTTTACTGCTTCTTCAATATGTATCATTTTACCCTGAAAATAACACATCCCCAGCTCAAGCATTCCCAGGTCAGCCAGGATAAGGAACCTTGGGCAGAATTCCGGTGCGATATTATAAAATCTTCTTCTTAACCCCTCATAGTTGAACCTGCTTGAGGCAATAACCATGAGGCAGTTGTACCTGGAAATCTTCTCTATATCGTAGCGGTACTTCTTAACAAATGTCTTAAGGATCCCAAGCGTCTTATAGCGGGTCTCCACTTCCAAAGCGATATTAATGCCGTTGGCAAGAGTTATCATGCCGTCAGGGATTTTCTCACCCGGCCGCTTGCCGCGTCTTAAGTCCCATTCGCAGACCCATTCTTTGATGTTGAGGTGGCTTTTAAGCAATATAAAAGCTTCTATCATATTGTTATGGTGGATAAAGGTGTTTAACCCGGCATGAGCCTTCTCAAAATGGTAATGTTCAACCAGGGCCTGATCGCCGATTGTCTCCCTGCCTTTATAAGTTAAATGGTAAATTTTTGTCTTGAATAAAGGCTCGTAATAAGAATCCATAAAACCTGCTTTTTTGGAGTAGTCTATAAGCCATTGAGTAGAAGATAAATTCATTACCACTTTAATAAATATTTCTAACTGCTTCCTTGTTGCATACCTGAAGATATATATAAATAATAATAGAGACTTGATTCTGCGTTCCTGTTCTTCCTTAGTCAACCTACCTCTCTTCATAACAATGCCTTTCTAGCCCCGCCCTCTCTTTTGGGGGTTTTATTTTTGGTGGTTTGGGTGGTTTTGTTTGGGACGGGCGTGCGGTAGCCTTCGAGGGGGTTGTTGAAAAAGGTG